>JAICXV010000403.1 GCA_025934545.1 Verrucomicrobiia bacterium | reverse complement strand
CTGATCAATCATCCGCTCGATTGTCCGATTTGCGACCAGGCGGGTGAATGCAAGCTGCAGGAATATTCGGTGGATTACGGCAAATCCGCGAGCCGCTTCGCTGAAGAAAAAGTTCACAAGCCCAAGCAAGTGAATCTTGGTCCGCGCGTCATGCTCGATGACGAACGTTGCATTCTTTGTTCGCGGTGCATTCGTTTTTCGAAGGACATCGCGAAGGACGACGCGCTTGGTTTCGCTGAACGCGGCAGTTACAGCACTCTCACAAAATATCCCGGCAGCAATTTCGACAATAACTACACGTTGAACACGGTGGACATTTGTCCGGTTGGCGCGCTGACTTCGAAAGATTTCCGTTTCCAGATGCGCGTTTGGTTCCTCAAGGAGTCGAAGAGCATCTGCACGAGTTGCGGCACCGGCTGCAACATCGTCATCGGTTCGCGCGAGAACAAAGTTTACCGCTACGAACCGCGCGAGAACGACGCGGTCAATTCTTGCTGGATGTGCGATTACGGGCGGTTGAATTACAAATGGATCAATCGTGACGATCGGCTGGTGAAAGTCGGCGGGACGAAATTGAATTTGCAATATCAGGACGGCGCGTGGGCGAGTGCGTTGAAAGCCATTTCCGATGCACTGAAAAACGCGACGTCCGGTTCTGTGGCGGTGATCGCATCCTCTCGCCAAACGAACGAAGAACTTTACCTACTCAAGAAGCTCGCGAAGAAATACGACGCGTTGACCGACTCAGTGCCGCGCGTGGACAAAGGCGATCATCTGTTGCTGAACGCGGATCGCAATCCGAATACGAATGGTTCGAAATTGATTGGGATTGCTCCGAAAGAAATGGGCTCGAACATTCCGAAGATCGCCGACGGGATACGCGCCGGCAAAATTAAATGCCTGATCGTTTTTGGAGAAGACGTGACGAAGCACGGTATCGGCGCGGATTTGCTCGGCAAATTGGAAACGCTGATTGTCAGCGATATCCTGCCGAACAAGACGACGGAGCTTGCGCACTATCTCCTGCCGGGATGCGCGCATGCCGAGAAGCGCGGCAGCTTCGTGAATATAAAAGGCCGCGTGCAACGCTTCATGCAGAATGTTCAGCCGAAAGGCAACGCGCGCGCGGAATGGGAATTTTTGCATGAACTCGTCCATGATGTGACGGGCCAAAACGGGTTCGCCACCATTGAAGGGCTTTTCAATCAAATGGCGACGGAAGTTCCGGCGTTCAAGAATTTGACCTGGGGCGGCTTGAGCGATCATGGAGCGACCGTCGAAATATGATCGCATGGTTTAACAGTTTACCCCCGACCGCGCAGATGACGCTTTTCAGCGTTTTGAAAATCGTCTGCGTTCTGGCTGTGCTCATGCCGATGATCGCTTATTCGACATTGGCAGAGCGTAAAATCTCGGCGTGGATTCAGGACCGTCATGGCCCAAATCGAGTCGGCCCGGCCGGTATTTGGCAACCGATTGTCGACGGCGTGAAATCGTTTCTGAAAGAAGACTTCACGCCATCGCACGTGCGCAAAGCTTACTTTTGGCTGGCGCCGATGATTTCGATGATTCCCGCTTTACTCACTATCGCGATCATTCCATTCGGATCGCAACTAGGCAGTCAAAAGATGGTCATTGCTGACTTGAACGTTGGCATCCTCTACACGTTTGGAATTGTTTCACTGGGCGTTTATGGGATCGTCCTCGCCGGTTATGCGTCGAACAACAAGTACTCGTTCCTCGGCGGTATTCGTTCCAGCGCGCAAATGATTTCGTATGAAATTGCCATGGGTATGTCGGTCGTCGCGCTGTTCATGGTGGCAGGTTCGCTGCGCTTGAGCGACTTGATCAGCTACCAAACGCATTGCTGGTTCATCTTCAAACAACCCCTCGCGTTTATCATTTTCATGATTTCGGCATTTGCGGAAACGAACCGTCTGCCGTTTGATTTGCCCGAATCTGAACAAGAACTCGTTGGCGGTTATCACACGGAATACAGCTCGATGAAGTTCGCGCTCTTTTTCATGGCCGAATACGCGAACATGATTGCGGCGTCGGCAATGATGGTGACTTTGTTCCTCGGTGGTTGGACGTTGCCGTTCGGTGGACTTGATCAACCCGCACAATCGATCGGAATGGGTTTGGCGCAAATCGGGATTTTTATCGCTAAGATCGTATTGCTCATGACGATTTTCATTTGGGTGCGCTGGATGTGGCCGCGGTTCCGTTACGACCAATTGATGGACCTCGGCTGGCGCCGATTCATCCCGTTGTCACTCGCAAACATTTTAATCACAGCGGTCGTGCTGTGGGCGATCGCATGATTGTAAAACGCGCAAAGTTAACTTTAGCAGAACGCCTTTATCTGCCGGCGATTATCGACGGCTTCAAGGTAACGCTTCGCCACTTCTTCCGCAAAAAAGTGACGATGCAATATCCGGAAGAGAAATGGACGGTGCCGGAAAATTATCGCGGCGCGCCGTATCTCGTGAAGGATCCGGATGGCCGCACTAAATGCGTGTCGTGCCAGCTTTGTGAATTTGTTTGTCCGCCCAAAGCTATCCGCATCACGCCGCCGGGACCGGAGGGCGCACCGGAAGTTGGCAACGTCGAGAAGGCTCCTAAGGAGTTCAAGATCGATATGCTGCGGTGTATCTTTTGCGGTTTTTGTCAGGAAGTTTGCCCTGAAGAAGCAATTTTCCTGATGCGCGATTATGCGCTGACCGGCCAAAGCCGGCAGGAAATGATTTACAACAAAGAAAAGCTGCTCGCCCTTGGCGGGGTGCATCAGGACAAAATTTGGAAGTGGAAGAATAAATAATGGACGCACTGTTCTATCTATTCGCTGCGCTGACGCTTCTTTGCGGAATACTCGTTATTGCAAACCCGTTCAGCAACAACCCTGTCACCAGCGCGATGTTTCTCGTGCTGACGATCGTCTCGATGGCCGGATTGTTCGTCCTGCTCCACGCCTTTTTCCTCGCCGCGGTCCAAGTGCTTGTTTACGCGGGTGCGGTGATGGTGCTGTTTCTGTTCGTGATCATGTTGCTCGATTTAAAAGAGGAGCAACGGCGCAGCATTCCGTTATTCAGTGCCGGACTTGGATTGATCGCGGTCGTCGCGATCGCGTCGGTTATAATTGGCCGCTTGTGGAAAGGCCCATTCGTCAACTCGGTCGACCAACCAACGATGGAAGGCGCTACCACAGTCCTCGGCACGAAATTGTTCTCCGATTACGTGCTGCCGTTTGAAATTGTTTCGCTCGTGTTACTGGTCGCGATGATCGGCGCGATTCTCCTGAGCAAAAAGGAGCTGAAATGAGCCAGGTTGGATTGCACCATTACCTCGTCGTGAGCGCGCTGCTCTTCAGCATCGGCCTGCTTGGCGTCATCATTCGCCGCAATGTCCTCGTTATTTATCTCTCGCTCGAGTTGATGCTGAACGCCGCCAACCTCGCGCTCGTCGCCTTCTCCCGATTTAACAACAACCTGAACGGTCAATTGATCGTGTTCTTCATCATCACGGTGGCGGCCAGCGAAGTCGCAGTCGGCCTCGCGTTGATCGTCGCGCTTTATCGCAAGCGACAGACAACGCATGTTGAAGATTTGGCCACGATGCGAAACTAATGATGAACGACGCCTGGTTAATTTTGTTTCTGCCGCTGTTCGCAGCGATTTTCATCACGTTGTTTACCCAACGTTGGCAGGCCTTGAGCGCCGGCATCTCCGTCCTCGCCATCATCACGTCTTTCATTTTGACGGTCGCAACATGGGCAGGTTTTCAGGCGGCCGACCACGCCGTCCGCGAACTCAGCGTTCCATGGCTTACTGCTGGCCCGCTGAACATTTCCTTCG
>JAICXV010000245.1 GCA_025934545.1 Verrucomicrobiia bacterium | reverse complement strand
TGCCGGCTTTGCCCCGCGCATCCAAAATCGTCTGAACCGCCGCTTCGCCAATTCCTTTTATCGCCGCCAAACCAAAACGTATCGCGGATTTTCCGTCCGTCTGCGATTTAGCCGGAGTAAAATGCACACCGCTCTCGTTCACATCGGGCCCCATCACTTCCACGCCGAATTGCTTTGCTTCATTGATGAGAATCGTGAGCTTCGACGTGTCGCTCATGTCGTTCGTCATCATCGCGCTGAGAAACTCAACCGTGTAGTTCGCTTTCAGATACGCGGTTTGATATGCGACGATGGCATAAGCGGCGGCGTGCGACTTGTTGAAACCGTAACCCGCGAATTTTTCCAGCAAATCGAAAATCTGGTTAGCCTTTTGCGCCGGGATATTGTTCACCTTCGCCGCGCCTTCGACGAAAATCTTGCGGTGCTTGGCCATTTCCTCGGCCTTCTTTTTACCCATGGCGCGGCGCAACAAATCCGCGCCGCCAAGCGTGTAACCGGCCAGCAACTGCGCCGCTTGCATGACCTGTTCCTGATAAATCAAAACGCCGTAAGTCTCTTTGGCAATCGGCTCGAGCAACGGATGTTCATATTCAATTTTAACTTCGCCATGACGCCGTTTGATAAAGTCGGGAATCAGGTCCATTGGACCAGGCCGATACAGAGCAACCAGCGCCGTGATGTGTTCAACCGAACTGATCTGGAACTTGCGACACAAATCGCGCATGCCGCCCGATTCCAACTGGAAGATACCGATCGTATTCGCTTTGTTGAGCAGGTCGTAAGTGTTCTTGTCATCGAGCGGAAGCTTGTCGATATCGATCGTCACGCCGTGAGTTTGCCGAGCCAGTTCGACCGTATTACGAATGACGGTCAACGTCTTCAGCCCAAGAAAATCCATCTTGAGCAAACCCAGATCACCGACCGGTCCCATCGCATATTGCGTGACGATGGTGCCGTCTTCGTCCTTTTTCAGCGGCAGCAAATTAACCAACGGCTGATCACCGATCACGACACCCGCCGCGTGAACCGACGCATTGCGCGTTAAATCTTCGAGAATGAAAGCGGTGTCAATGAGTTCGCGCGTCGTCTCTTCCGTTTCGTAAGCAGTCTTTAATTCCGGCGATTGTTCGATCGCTTTTTTAAGCGTCATCTTCAATTCGTTCGGAATCATTTTCGCGAGCCGATCGCATTCGCCGTAGCTCAAACCCATCACCCGCCCGACATCGCGCACAACCGATTTCGCGCCCATCGTGCCGAACGTGATAATTTGCGCGACGGATTCGTGCCCGTATTTTTCGCGGACGTATTGGATGACGTCCGCGCGCCGGTCGTCGGCGAAGTCGATATCGATATCAGGCGGATTGACGCGTTCAGGATTGAGGAACCGTTCGAACAGCAGGCCGTATCGAATCGGGTCAACGTTCGAAATTTCCAAAAGATAAGTAACAATCGATCCGGCAGCAGATCCGCGCGCGACACAGGAAACACCGATGCTGCGCCCATAACGCACAAAATCGCCAACGATCAGGAAGTAGGAAATAAACCCGGTTTTCTCGATGACTTTCAGTTCCGTCTGCAACCGGTCGAGCACTGCTTTCGTTCCGGCTGCGGCATCCGCGTAACCCGGCGGCAAGCGCGAAGGATCGTCCACGCTCTCGACAATGAATTGTTCCCCTTCAACGCGCGCGCGCATTGAGTAACGGCGCTGCAAACCTTCGGCGAGTAACTCACGCAACAAACCTTCACGCGTCTTTCCCGCGGGCGGCGTAAACGCTGGATAATAAAACTTTTTGTTCAGCTCGATCTGCACGTTGCATTTCTCGGCAACTTCCAACGTGTTTTTCACCGCGTCGGGCAATTCGCTGAATCGCGCCTTCATCTCTTCAGCCGAACGCAAATAGAATTGCTCCGGCTGATACGTCATGCGTTTCGGATCGGCGAGCTGCGTTTGCGTGCCGATGCAGATCAAACAATCGTGCGCATGCGAATCAGCTTTGTTGACGTAGTGAACGTCGTTCGTAGCGACGAGCTTGAGGCCAAAATCTTTGTGCCACTGCACCAATTGCTTCGCGATTTTCGCTTGCTCGGCGATGCCGTGATTTTGGATTTCGAGATAAAAATTTTCCGGCCCCAATGTCTGCTTATACCAATCGATCGCCTCGCGCGCTTTTTGCAACTGATCATCGCGAATGAGCTGCGAAATCTCGCTCTTCATGCAGCCCGACAGCACGATCAGCCCTTCCTTATATTGCGCGAGCAATTCTTTATCGATGCGCGGTTTGTAATAATAACCGTCGAGATGCGCGATCGTGACGAGCTTGACCAAATTTCGATATCCCACTTCGTCCTTCGCCAAAATCCCGAGGTGATTGTAGACGTCCCGCCCGCCGGCGGCCGTTTTCTTTTCCGTATGTTTGCCCGGCGCAACATAGACTTCGCAGCCGATGATCGGCTTGATACCTTTGTCCATCGCCGCCTGATAAAAATCAACCGCGCCGTAAAGCACGCCGTGATCGGTCATTGCGACCGATGAAAATTTCAAGTCATGCGCGCGCTCCATCAATCGGTCCAACCGGCATGCGCCATCGAGCAACGAATACTCGGTGTGCAAATGCAGATGGACGAAATCGGCGTGCGACATTGTCAAATACCCATGTTCGAAAGCGTCGTGGCAATGCGGTTCACGACCGCGACAAGTTGCGGGTGCGTCTTTTCAAATTCGTCAACCGACGACGCCAGGCCTTCCGTGGAATGTTTGAGCGCCTCTGGATTTCTGGTCTCGCGCATTGCTTCGTGCGTGGAGAGTTCCGCGAACCCGGCGATACTTTCCGCCTGCTCCTGGTGGGTTTTTGACAGACCACCCACTTCGCGTTTCAGTTGCGAAATAAGTTGCAGCAATTCCGCGCGATTATCGTCGCGCAACGTGCCGGCGTTTTGGATTCGGGTTTCGAGTTTCGAGAGCGTGTCCTCAAGCATAGATGCGTAGAGCAACCTAGCGGATTTGTAATAAAAGGGAAGCGGAACAAGGGATGCACTCGCGTCCCATCGCGCCTCGCACCCTGAACAATCAACGGTCAGATTTGGGAAGTTTTGTGTTTGGCAGTTTCAAGCGCGGCCCAAAGCCCCGAACGTGTAATCAGACCGATTGGGCAACCCGGCTTTTGTTTGTCGACGACGGCGAGATTGCCCACGTCGCGCGCGGCAAATCGCTTCAGGATCGTGAAAAGGTCTTCTTCTGGAAATGCCACATCCCACTCATTGAACATAATATCTTTGACCGGCGCGGCCTGACGTTGGAGTTCCGGAACGCGATGTGTCGCCATCAAAGTAATTCGACCGCAAAGTTTCGAGCCATCGACCACAGGAAGGCTGGCGAGCCCGTAATCGCCCATCAGATTTACTGCGTCGGCAATCGAACTGTTGACGTTGACCGCGATCGGCAGCGCGAGCATCACATCGGCGACTTTGACGTGGCGCAGCGCAATCGGCTCAAATTCATCGGCATGAGCAGGCGATTGCAATCGGCTGCGCACCTGTGCTGGAAAAATCGTGCGTCTGCCGGAAAGCGCCGAAGCTGTGACGACCGCAAACATCGCCGGAGCAAGAAGACCGTAACCGCCCGTCATTTCGGATATCATGATCAGAGTCGAAATCGGCGCTTTGGCTGCAGCCGAGAAAAACGCCATCATTCCGACGATGGCGAAGTTGCCGGGGTGCGGTTCAATCGATGGAAAAAGATCGTGCACGGCATAGCCAAAAGCCCCGCCAAACATTCCACCGGTCACGACCGAGGGGCCGAAAATGCCGCCGGAATTTCCAGAGCCAAGCGTCAGTGACGATGCAACAATCTCCGCCACGGCGGCAATAAGAAGCATCGCAGGTGGAAGCAACTCTGTATTTTGACTAATAGCAAATTGCGCCCAGCCATAACCAGTGCCGACAACCGATGGAACTAACAATCCGATAAGACCGGTGGCAGCACCTCCAATGCACGCCGCAAGCCACAAAGGAAACCGCCGAAAATAAGCTGCAACGCGCGCATAAAATGCGACCAGGAAACGCGCAAGCACCGCGCAGCCGCCGCCAAGCACCGCGTAGAAAAGAAGTGCGAGAGGATTTTGGAATTCCGCCGCGCCGCCGGGCAAGGTGAACACAGGTTGAAAACCAATAGTGCACCCAACGATAGTATAACCGACAACTGAAGCAATAAGTCCCGGCACCAACGCTTCGACTTCAAAATCTTCCGTGTAAAATATTTCCGCCCCAATGATGGCGCCGGCCAAAGGCGCTTTGAACACCGCGGCGATGCCTGCGCCCAATCCAGCGGCCAACGCAATGTTGCGTTCGCGCTGAGTAAACTTAAGAAGATCACCAATACTCGCTCCCGTCGCCGCGCCGATTTGCGCAATGGGCCCTTCACGGCCGGAACATAATCCGCCACCGATAGTAAGCGCGGACGTCAGCAATTTAAAAAAGGCCGTCTGGGGTTTGAGTTTTTCGTTTCGATGAAACGCCGCAATCGCGGCGTTCGTGCCGATACCGGCAGTTTCAGGCGCGAATTTCCAAGTTAGAAACCCTCCAACCAGACCAACGAGGCCTGTTACGATCGGAAGCAACCACGGACGACTGATGTGAAATGTGTATTGCGCGACGCCGCCTTCGCCGCCGGGAAGCGGCGATGAGTAACCAACTAGACCGCTGATGAGAAGTTGGTCGAACAAATGGACGGCATAAATGAGAGCCAGCGCTCCAAGGCCAGCGCCAATTCCAATAATGACTCCCAGAAAACCCCATTTGCGCAGAAACGTGGTGCTTTCCCAGATTTTAGGAAGGTCCTTCGGCCAGAAGCGCATATTCATCACACTAAATGTTCACTGTGCAGGCGCTCCGTTGCATTGGCAATTGGGATTTTGGAATAGCATGACCCATCGTCGAACAACATGCGCTTGCTGCCGCGTTCGACTCTGTTAATTTCGCGTTATGCCAAAGAACGAAATCCGCGATCCTGAAAAAGAGAAAACAACCGGCGCTTATTCCGCCGCGGTGGAAGCCGATGGCTGGATCTACGTCAGCGGTCAGG
>JAICXV010000095.1 GCA_025934545.1 Verrucomicrobiia bacterium | reverse complement strand
TCCGGGCGGCACACGCTTCATCGTCGGTTCTGTTTCAGGAAATGTCGTGACGGCGGACGGTTCGCCGAATTGGGCCGCGAACCAGTTCGTCTACGCGTCCGGCATCCAATCGAATACCTATTACGCGCGCTTTACTTCCGGCGCTGCGGAAGGTCGCATTTACCAAATCAGCGCTAATACCGCGAACACGCTGACTCTCGCTATCGGTTCAGACTCGCTCTCGGGCGTCGTCGCGGATGATGGTGTTTCGATCGAACCGTATTGGACATTGAACACCGCTTTCCCCAACGGCGCGGGCGTCAACGCGTCGCCCACCCAGGGAAATCGCAATACGGAATTGCTCATGCCCAACACCTCGGGCAGCGGGATCAATTTAAGCGCGACCAAAATCTATTTCTTCAACAGCGGCATTTGGAAACAGGTGACGGATACCGGCAACAATCATAACGACGACATCCTACAACCGAACTCGCATTTCATCGTTCGTGCCAATGTTTCCACGAATACGATTCTCACGACCTTAGGCTCGGCGATTACTTCCAAGCTCGCGCTTTCTTTGCAAACGCAATCAGCGAATGAACAGGACAATTACATCGGTCTGCTCCGCCCCAGTGCGATTTCTCTCAACGAATCGGGCCTGATTACGAGCGGTGCGTTTAGCGCCAGCCCGTTGCCCGGCAGCCGAACTGATGAGTTGTTAATCTTCGACAATACAGCGGTCGCCAGAAACAAGTCGGCGAGCGCCGTCTACTACTATTGGAACAACGCCTGGCGATTGGTCGGCGCGGGTTCGACCGATGTCGGTGCGAACCAAGTTTTCCAACCCGGCTCCGGCATCATCATTCGCAAAGAGACCAACAACGTTTCGCCAATCTGGACCAACGCACCAAACTGGTAGCATTCGAAGCCGCTACGCGGACTTTCACGGAACTCCTTCACCCATGAGACCGGCCACCGATGGGCCGACTCACAGGGTAATTGCGATTTAACGTATCACGATCCATCGTAACGCGCGCTGAGACGGCAGCTTGTTGACAGACCGATTATCGAGCAGCAGATTGCAACTTATGAAATTCTTACCTGCTCATAGTGCGTCGGCGTCCGCGCGTTGTCGCGTGGTTTGCCTGTTTGCGGCGATGGCGGTCTTTGCCCCAGTTCTACTAGCCGCGGACGACAAGGCCACCATCGACACGCACGCCGATCAATGGCTCCGGCGGATGGGTGATTATCTCGGGCACGCGAAGTTTTTTTCGGTGAATGCGGAGATTTGACAGGACGTGCAGTTGGCATCGGGACAACAAGTGCAAGCAGGCCGCAATATCGCCGTCCAGATGCGCCGACCGGATCGATTGCGCGCCGAGATTCGTTCAACGCGACGAAATCGCGAGCTCATTTATGATGGAAAAAGTGTCACGCTCCTCAATCGCGCGCAAAATTTTTACGGGACCGTTAACGTCCCGGGGTCGCTCGACCAGGCAATGGACACGGCGAGTGAACGCTTTGGAATTGCCATGCCGTTGGAGGATTTTTTACGCAGCGATCCGTATAAGGATTTATTGCACAACGTCACCTCGGGACGGGACATTGGGCCGGTGACGGTGATGGGCGTAGCGTGCGAACACCTGGCGTTTACGCAAGGAAACATCGACTGGCAGGTGTGGATCGACAGCGGGCCGATCCCATCACCGAGAAAATTTGTGATTACCTACAAGGACGAACCGGGAACACCGCAGTTCACGGCAATTTTTTCGGACTGGGATTTTACGACGCCCCTTCCCGACTTTGTATTTAAATTTGATCCACCACCGGGCGCGTCAAAAGTTCGGGTGAAGGAAGTGCGCGAGTCCGTCAAACCTCATCAAACGGAGGCCAAATGAAAACGAGAAATCTTGTTGTCCCGGTAATGATTGGGTGTGCCCTGGCGGTTGCGTCCATTTGCGTCGCCCAACGCAATAACCGCAGCGGCGGGTTTGCACCGCGCGGAGAAACGGTTGATCGATTTAATCACGGCAGCGTCCGCCATGAAGCAACGCACGTGGTTCACGTGCCCGAAGTTCGGCGCGACGAACATGTTGAGCGCAGATCCAACGTGATCGTGAGCGGCCGACGTCCAACTGTGCATCACGATGTTGATTTGGATGTGCATGGCCGCAGTTTTTGGCATGGATTCGTTCGCGGGCAGCGATTCCACTCGCTTCCCCGGGGTTTTCTGTCATTCCACGTTGGCGCGTTGCCGTATTTTTATTACGGGGGGATTTTTTATCAAGAGGCTGATGGCGGTTATGAGGAAGTTTATCCGCCGGTTGGCGCGATCATTCCAACGACACCGGAGAATCCTTTCGAGGTTATTGTCGGGGGCCAGGTATTTTATTACGCCGGAGGCGCGTTTTACCAACAGCAGCCGGACGGTTCGTTTGCTGTCGTGGCGCCACCGATTGGGGCGATTGTTCCCGAGCTACCGCCGGGGGCAGTGCAGGTCAGCCTCAATGGAACCATCGCGTATCAGTTCAATGGCGTTTATTTCGAACCGGTATTTGTCAGTGGAATAACGCAGTACGAAGTGGTTGCGCCATAACGTTGGGCATTAGTTTACCTGACCAACCGAAAAGCGTTTTAGGCAACCGTCGGCAGGACGATACCAAACGTCGTGCCGCGATTGACCTGGGTTTGGAATTCGAGCGCGCCGCCGTGCTTCTCGACAATGCGCGCGGCGATGGAAAGGCCGAGGCCAGTGCCGCTTTCTTTGGTGCTGAAGAATGGGTCGAACAACCGTTTCTGCACTTCGGGCGGGATGCCTTTGCCCGTGTCTTGCGTTTCGAGAATCACAACCGGTTGCGGATGACCGTTGAGACGCGCGCTGGAACCGCGTGCGCGCAAAAAAATCTGGCCGTGTTGGTCGATGCTTTCGGCGGCGTTTTGCACGAGGTTAATCAGCACCTGCTTCAACTGCTGCGGGTCGGCCTCGAATGGGAAATCGACAATGCTGTCAATGCGCAGTGCAATGTCACGTTTTTCCAGATCATCGGCCAGCAGGTCGCGCACGCCGCGCAAGACCGGTTCAGCGGTTAAACGAACCAGTTGCGGTTCGGATGGTCGCGCGAATTGGAGAAAGTCTTTCACGATGCGTTCGAGACGATTGATTTCGGCGCCGATAACGACGACGTCTTCGAATTCGTCGGAGCTTTTGCTGAGCCGCCGTTGATGGCTGAAGAGCCGGGCTTTGATGGCGGTGAGCGGGTTGCGGATTTCGTGGGCGACACCGGCAGCGAGCACGCCGAGCGATGCCAGTTTTTCCTGCCGTTCGATGATAACGCGACTTTGCACGAGCTTGAGTTGCAGCGGCGCGATCATTTCGCGATAGACGGTGGCGAACAGCCAGATGAGCGAACCGATCAGCAACGCCAGCGAACCGAAAATGACCCAGCGCAGCAGCGAAATCGATTTTTGCGAATCGAGAAACGCGGTCTCCAATGTCTGGCGATGCGCATCCGCCAGTTGATAACCGAGCTCGAACAGCGGCACCGCTGCTTTTTCGGCGTCGGCAATGTGCTGCAATTTTGAATGAGCGCTCTCGTCGCTATCTTTGAGCGCGCTGGCGCCGGTCGACAAAAAACTGTCATACGCAGTGTCGACCTGGTTCAACAGGTCCGATTCACGCGTCGAACGCAGGAATGGCTTTTGTTGATTGATCCATGCATCGAGGGCTGCGCTGTCGTGTTTAAATTCCCGGCGGGCATTCTCGTTGCGGGTCAATTCAAACCGCGCGAGGGTGTCCTGCAGTTTCAAGATTGAGGCTTGAAGATGGTCGGCGATTTCGAAACTGCGCAAATGACCGGTGCTGAGCCGCTGCTGGAGACGTCCGACTTCGCGCCAGCTTGCGTACGCGGCAAAACCGATAGCGGCCGCGAGGGTGACAATCACCAGCGCGAACGCGGTCAGACGAAATTTCAAAGCCCGGTTCACAGGTCAATAGATTACCAGTATGGAAAGTTAGTTACCACATTTCCACGCTGCAAAATGAGTCTTTCGTAATTGTTCCGAGGAGCGAAACGATTTTCCAAGCACTTGGCACGGTTAGAGCTAAATCTCTGCCACCGCTGGCGGTTTTCGCCGCGGAACGATTTGGGTGCCGGGTGACACTCTGGACTCACTGGCCGAGTTAGCTTTCTCGGCTGGAACAAGACTCGCCCGGTGCCCTTTTTCTTTTTTCCCTCTGGCATAATCTCGTTTCCCGACTGCAATTTTTATTCGGCTTTAACCGCGCGCTTCCAGTCGTCCAAACGCTTGCGCAATTTATCGGCGCGCTTCGGTTGTTCGGAAGATAGATCGTGCGACTCAGAAAGATCGCGCGCCAAATCGTAAAGCTCGACTTTGCCCGTATTGAGAAATTCGATCAGTTTCCAATCGCCACTGCGGATGGCGCTGCATGATTGGCCGCCAAGAAAGTGGGGTTTGTTCATCGGGTAATGCCAATAAAGAGTATCGCGCGAGAGTTGCTTTTTACCGCGAAAGAGCGGCAAGAGGCTGACGCCGTCCATAACTTGCGAGCGGTCGGCTTTGACACCGGCGATGTCCATCAACGTGGGATAAAAATCCGGTGTCATGACCGGCGCGTCACAGATCATTCCGGGTTTGATGTGACCGGGCCATTTGACGATGCAAGGCACGCGTAGGCCGCCCTCATAGAGAAACGACTTGCCGCCGCGAAGGGGATAGTTGTCGGTGACGCTACGTTCGCCGCCATTGTCGGACATGAACACGATAACGGTGTTTTCGGTCAGGCCAAGTTTGTCGAGTTCCGACATGATTTGGCCCATGCCGTCATCGAGGCTTTCGAGCATGCCGGCCAGTTCGGGATTGTTTTTGTTTTTGCCGGCGCCGGGTTTGCTTTTGTATTTAGCGAGTTTGTCGGGTTTGGCGACGAGCCGGGTGTGCGGAGCGTAATGTGCGAGGTAAAGGAAGAACGGGCCATCTTTGTGCCGATCGATGAAATCAAGAGCTTCGAGGTTGAGGCGGTCGGTTAAATATTCGTGCGGCAACCGCGCGGTGACGTTCGACATGAATTTGTAGGGATGCCAATAACTGCCGCCAGCGATGTCGCGTTGTTCGGAACAAATGACTTCGTCAAAGCCATGCTGTTTCGGCGTGCCGCGCTGACGACCGTAGTCGCCGTTGAGGTGCCATTTGCCGACGAGCCCAGTGAAATAGCCGGCCTTTTTCAGTTGTTGGTTGATCGTGATGTAATCGGGCGACAGAAATTTTTCGTCGGTCGGATGCAGGTAATCGGTGATGTGCAGACGCGCGGGAAACTGGCCGGTCATAAGCGAGGCGCGGTCGGGCGAACAAACCGGCGCGGCGGCGTAGGCTTGAGTGAAACGAATGCCTTGCGATGCGAGACGGTCGAGGTTCGGCGTTTCGTTAAAATGATTGCTGTAACAATTGAGTTCAGTCCAGCCAAGGTCGTCGACGAGAAAGAAAATGATATTCGGCGGGCGCGAGGCTGCTTGCGCAACGGTCGTTAACGCGAGGACGAATGCGAAAATAAAGGCACGGATCATATTACTTCGAGTTGTTTTGTTGTTCCTCACCGAGTTTACGGAGCATCGCGAACGGGAAAATGCCGGAATTGTGGCCATCGGCCCACCTCGGTTGCAGGCCATAACCGCCGATGTTGTCGATGCGCAACACCGAAAACGAACGCGGCGACAGTTTTATTTCGGGCCCTTTGTGGACGTTGCCCATGACATCCATCTCTCCTTTGCAACCGGCGCACGGACACGCCCGACGCAACGTTTCCAAACGGATGAAACTCTCGACGCCGTCGTCCCATTTGATGGCGAGTTCGTCGCCGATGGTTTGGATGTCGGTTGGGCGCATGCTATTTGGACGAAATGGAATCGGTTAAATGCAAATCTGGTTCGGTCCAGTGATGTTCTTTTTTATCGATGACAATGACGCGAGGCAGAATTTCGATATTGTGACCGAACATTTTCATCGCCACTGAGCCGGGCAGGAAGGTCGGGTCCTGAAACAGCAATTCACCGAACGGGATGCTGGTCGTGCCCTGGACGAAGCGGACGGATTCCCAAAGGTTGGTTTGCGGAACCTTTGCGTTATCAAAGAAAATTTTGTGGGACAGCTGCAACGTCGGTTGTTCGATGGCGAGCGACGGAACACCGTTGCTGTCGGTGATGAAGTCGACTTGCCAAGGGCCTTTGCCCTCGCGGCGATGTTGCATGAAGGTGAAAAACACAATGTAAAAGACCACGGCAATGCCGAAGGCGATGGAGGCATGGCGAATAAATCCGTCTTTTTGCACGGGCAGCACGTTAGCGCAAAGAGGCAACGGCGCAAAGATTCTCTGTGCATTTGCGGGCGAAGGATTTAAACAATCGAGGTGAGGCGCGTGGCAACATTTGTGGGGGCGGTGGTGCTTTCACTTGTTTGCGCAAGTGACGCACAACCGACGACTTCCACGAATGCTCCGCTGGCCGAGATCTCTCCGGGCGTGTTCCAAATCGGCCTGGTGCGACTGGACAAAACCAATAAAAGTGTTCAATTCCCTGCTGTTCTGAACATGGACCACGGGTTGATCGAGTATTTGCTCGTGACGACCCGTGGCAAGACGCATGAGAGCCTGCTCAAGACCGAGGCCGCGCCGTCCCATATTCATGTGGCGATGTTGTTACTCGGCGCGAAAGGTGCGGCGCAAACGCCGGATTTGCTGAAGGTCCCGACCGGCGAGTATCACGTTAACGGGCCGGGTGGCGCTGGCGAACGGAATGCGCAATTGTTAAAGGGCGACCCGATTCGCATTGAATTAGCATGGACGAACGCTGAAACGGCCAAGACTGTGCCGGCGGAAGATTGCGTCATTGATTTGCAAACCGGCAAGGCGGCGTCGCGCGGCACGTGGAATTATAACGGGTCACGAGTCGTCGACGGTACATATATGGCGCAGCAACAGGGGTCGATTGTGGCGATGATCGACGATGTTGATGCGATTGTTAATAATGCGCGCAAAGGCCATGAAAACGACCAGGTTTGGCAAGTGAGGTCGAATTTCGTGCCGTCGATTGGCGCTAAAATTTTGGTTACGTTCCAGTTAGAACCGGCCAGCGGAAAAACAGTCCGGAATAAACCGGACTAGAAGCTTGAAACTTTTGGGCGAAAACGGGTTTAATATAGAAGAGCAGGTCCCCGATTTTCTAAGATACGGGGTTCAAGATTTAGAAGTCAGATAGAAATGCCGCAATTTGCATATAAAGCACGGAAACGCTCCGGTGAAATCGTCACAGGCGTTTTGGAAGTAGCAGACCGCAGCGCGGCCCTGCTCCAGATTGATCGTCTTGGGTTGTTCCCGGTCGCGGTCGATGCGCCCAGAGGCGGCGCGGCTGCGGCTGTTTCGGACAAACCGGCTTCACGCGGGTTTAATGCCGATTTTTTACCGCCAGC
>JAICXV010000642.1 GCA_025934545.1 Verrucomicrobiia bacterium | reverse complement strand
CCGACGGCCGAGCCCATGCCGCGTTCGCACATGCCGTGAGGACAACCGAAATTCAGTTCGATACCATCCGCGCCCGCGTCAGCGGAACGCTTCACGAATTCGTGCCAGCGTTCGCGGGTGTCGACCATCAACGACGCGATGACGGCGTGGTTGGGCCATTTCTTTTTGACCTCGGCGATTTCGCGGAAGTTGGTTTCTGGCGCGCGGTCACTGATCAACTCGATGTTGTTCAAGCCAACCATGCGCATGTTGCCCGAATTGATGGAGGAGTAGCGTGAGGAAACGTTGATGATCGGATCGCCGATCGTTTTCCAGACGACACCGCCCCAACCGGCTTCAAACGCGCGATGGGCTTGATAGGCGGTGTTAGCGGGCGGACCGCTTGCGACCCAGAACGGATTGGGGGACTTAATGCCTGCGATGTTAATGGATAGGTCGGCCATAAAAGTAATCAGTAAACGGTGAACAGTAATCAGTGACCGGCGGCCTCGTATTGCTTTTCCAATTCTGGAACGCGGATCGGATTGTCCAAGCCGGAACCAACTGGCGCGGTCTTCACGCCGAGGCGAGAATCCTGGATGGGGCCGACGACTTTCTGATTGGCGAACATGGCGTGGATGCCGCGTGCGGCTTTTTTGCCTTCACCGACGGCGTTGACAACTTCGCGACCGCCGTTGGCGCAATCGCCGCCAGCGAACACTTTCGCAATATTCGTCGCGCCGGTTTGTTTGTCGTAAACAATCGCGCCGCGTTTATCCAATTCCAGTTTCGGGAAAAGGCGTTTGAGCAATTCAACCTGCTTGGGTTCGCCGATCGCCTTGATGATCATGTCGACGGGCTCAACCCATTCCTGGCCGGGAATGATTTCGGCTTTGCCATTAACGACTTTCGTGCGCGCAAGTTTCAGGCCGGCGACGTGGCCGTTGCAATCGGCGACCACTTCGACAGGGGCGGCGTTGAGGACAAATTCGCAACCGTCGCGCTTGGCCAGTTCTTGTTCGAAATCGTAGGCGGACATTTCAGCTTCGGTGCGGCGATAGATCAGCATCGCTTTTTCCGCGCCGAGACGTTTGGCCTGGGTAACGGCATCGATCGCAGTGTTGCCGCCACCGATGACGGCGACGCGTGCGCCGACTGCGACTTTGTGCAACGGCGCTGTGTGCAGCGTTTCGATGAAGTCCAATGCCTGCACCACTTCCGGTAAGTTTTCGCCGGGGATGTTCATCTGATGACCGCGACCGAGGCCGAGGCCGACGAAGATGGCATCGAACTGTTTTTCGAGGTCGGCGATCTGAACGTCTTTGCCGACTTCCACGCCATACTTGAATTGCACGCCGAGGCTTTTGACGAGCTCGACTTCGGCAAGGCTGACCTGCGGCGGCATTTTATAATATGCAATGCCGTAAGTGTTGAGGCCGCCACCTTGCGGTTTCTTTTCGAAAATAGTGACGTCGTGACCGAGTTGCGCAAGTTCGGCGGCGCAACCGAGACCAGCCGGGCCACCGCCGAGGACGGCGATTTTTTTGCCGGACTTTTTCGCGGCGGGTTTTAACACTTGAATCTTGTTGTCGTAAACGTGATCCGTCGCGTAACGCTGAAGGCGGCCGATCTGGACGGCTTTGCCTTCGCGATCGAGAACGACGCAGGCGCCTTCGCACAAAACGGAGGTCGGACAAACGCGCGCGCAGCTTGCGCCGAGGATGTTCGCGCTGAGAATAGTGCGGGCGGAGCCGGTTGGGTTTCCGGTCGCGATTTTTTGGATGAAGCTCGGGATGTCGATGCCGGTCGGGCAAGCCTGGATGCAGGGTGCATCAAAACAAAACAGACAACGATTTGCTTCGATGAGAGCTTCTTGTGGAGTAAAGCGGGGGGCGATGTCAGCCATGTTGGCCGCCGCTTGTTCGGGCCCCAGTTTCGGACTCAGTGCCATATTACGAATGCTTCCCGACCCATGCCGGGATTTTATACGTGTTGATTTTAGTTCAGGGTAGCCTAGCGGGATTTCCCTGAGGAAGCTACAAAATAAAACTGACCGTTCGGTCGGGATAGTTACTAATATTTGCTGGCGTCTGCTTGACCCCATACCTACCCCCTGTGGACCCGTCCCATCGTCCCAAGGCCTGTAAACATTGATGCTTTTTTGGTTTTGACCCGTCCCGTGGGACGGGTCACAGCGTCCCACGGACTGCGATTAAAACCGTAAACGATAGAAGTAACCGCCGTTGGTTGCCGGAACGGTAAAAATGTTGGTTGGTGGCGTCGCCAGAATGTTGCTTGGGCCCGGGATAAATCCGTTCGCGAGGTTGGTGCTGTATTCAATTGCGAAATATTGGCCGGCAGTCGTGGCCCAGGAAAGATCGAGGGAGCCGGTTTGTGCGCTCGGCTGAATATTCAACGGCAATGTCACTCGCGGGCCGAGTCCGCTCACTTGCACCGGACGCCAGCGGTCGGCCGTGGTCCCGTCGCCGCATTGACCCT
>JAICXV010000314.1 GCA_025934545.1 Verrucomicrobiia bacterium | reverse complement strand
TGTTCGTCCCAATTGTTCAGTCCCAAAATCACTTTCGCATGGCCGACGGACATCCGGCCATCGCGCACATGCGCTTGCAAATCGGGAGCGAGCTTCAGCAGGCGCATTGAGTTGGCGACGACCGCGCGGCTCTTGCCGACTTTCAGCGCGGCTTCTTCCTGCGTCAGCTTGAATTGTTCGATCAGTTGCTGGTAACCGAGCGCTTCCTCAATCGGGTTGAGATTTTCGCGCTGTAAATTTTCAATCAACGCCAGTTCGAGAACAGCGCGGTCGTCCGCTTCCCGAACGATGATCGGCACTTCGGTGAGGCCAACCATTTGTGCTGCGCGCCAACGGCGTTCACCGGCGATCAACTCGAACGATTCGCCGCGAGGACGGACGATGAGCGGTTGAACAATTCCTTGTTCCTTGATCGAGCTGGCCAGTTCTTTGAGCGACTCTTCGGAAAAATCTTTGCGCGGTTGAAAAGGGCAGGGCTGGATGCGCGTGACGGCGACTTTTTGAACGCGCTCGCGTGCGTCAACAGGCGCGGGTGTCAGTGGCGGAACGACGGTCGGTTCAAAGGGATTTGGTGCAGGTTGCGGAGCGGGCGGCGCGGAACTGAACAATGCGCCCAAACCGCGGCCTAAGACTGGTTTCGCCATGGCCTGAGAATAGAGACGCCCGCAAAAAACGCAAAAGCAAAAGCGTTAAAACGCGGGTCGATTTCGCCCGGCTAATTCTTATTGAGCGTCTCGTCCAGATTGAGCAGCAGGCTCGCCACCATCGTGTAAGCGGCCAAATCGGACGGGTCTTCTTTTTTGTCCACCGGCGATTCGCCCAAAGAAATCAGCTTTTGCGCGGCCGTTTTATCGTGCTGATATCGACTGAGATTTTTTTCGAGCAAATCGCGCAAGGTATCTTTTTCGGCGGCGGACGGATGGCGCGAAGTGACCAGACGGAACCCGTAATCGATTCGATCAGCGGCATTCTGTTTTTCGCGCAACAGGCGTTCGGCGAAATGGCGCGCGGCTTCGACATATTGGACGTCGTTCATCGTGATGAGCGCCTGGAGCGGCGTGTCGGAACGTTCGCGGCGGACGCAGTATTTTTCGCGCGAAGGCGCGTCAAAGGTAATCATCGTCGGCGGCGGCGCGGTGCGTTTCCAGAACAGATACAAACTGCGTCGGTAAAGCGCGTCGCCATGGTCCTGCTGATATTTGGCGGTGTTGCTGGCGGTGTAACCCACCGCTTCCCAGATGCCGGGCGGTTGATACGGTTTGTCCGCGTGCCCGCCCGGTTTGTCGACGAGCAGTCCGCTCACGTATAAAGCGTTATCGCGAATTTCCTCGGCATCCAATCGGAAGCGCGGGCCGCGCGAGACCAGACGGTTCTCCGGATCAGCTTCGAGTTTTTGCGGCGTGACGTGCGAATCCTGCCGATACGCCGCCGACGTGACCATCAAACGATGCATATGTTTAACGTTCCAACCGCTCTCCATGAAATGCGTCGCCAGCCAATCGAGCAACTCGGGGTGAGACGGCCATTCGCCTTGCGAACCGAAATCCTGCGCGGTTTTCACGATGCCTGTGCCGAAAAATTGCTGCCAATAACGATTCACGATCACGCGCGACGTGAGCGGATGTTTTGGCGATGTCAGCCACTTCGCCAACGCCACGCGATTCGTCGGCTCGTTCTCGGGCAACGGTGGCAGGAATTTCGGCACACCCGGTTGCACTGGATCGCCGCGCATATCGTATTGGCCGCGTTTAAGGACAAATGCGCCGCGCGGTTTATCCATTTCCTGCATGACGAGAGTGATGGGAGTTTTTTCGTCAATTTCTTTCCGTTGTTTCTCGAGCGGATCAAGCTTGGCGCGAATGGCGCGGAATTTCTCGCGCGTGCCTTCGTGGATTTCCGACAGATAATAATCGCGCAACGCCTTTCGGTCCGCATCGGTCACCTTCGTGCCTTTGTTGGCCATGATCACTTTCGCCACATCTTCGGGCAGCCCTTTGCAATCTTCGGCGCGCGCGTGGATTTCCCATTGGCGCATCGACACCGGCGAATAATCTTTTTGACTGAGCCTGGTGACGACGCCGGCTTTATCCCAATAAACGGTGCCGCCGAATTGCGCGAAAGAAAGTCCGTTGATGCGCAGACCGGCTTTCAACATTCGCAAATCGGTCGTGTCGATTTCCAGGCGCACCCACTTGCCGAGCTCAGGAAGTTTGCCCATGAGCTTTTTCTTTTCCGTGCCTTTTTCGCCGTAAGGAATCGCATCTTCATCGCCCCAATTCGCGCGATAATTCCAATCCGAAGTATGGAACTGCAGCATGATCGCTTTGGGCGGATCCTTCGGGTCCAAATAAACGTAAGCGAACAGCTTGTCGCTTTTCTCGACAATCATCGGCTGCGCGGCGTCCCTGAAAAAATCCTGGGCGAGACCGGTCGCGGTGCGTTTGATCGCTTTCTTGCCGCTGACAACGTTGTCGCTCACCCATTGCAAATCTGGTGTGCCTTCGTTCTTTTCCGCTTTGACGCCGGCGGGAAATTCGTCATCCACCCAAACGACTTCGTGAAAGTCCGGCAATTGCTCGAGTTTGTTGGAGCCGGGGTCTTTGTATGGATACTTGGCCAGTGACGTAGAAATTTCCTTCCGCACATCGGCGACTTCCGCGGCCAACTTTTTCATCGTCGCGGTTTCCTCGGCTGACGGCAGGCGAATCGAAGGCGGCGTATCCATCGCATTACCGTCCATCGCGCGTTCCGTGCAATTGTTGAAGAACGCGTACATCGAATAAAACTCTTTTTGCGTGATCGGATCGTACTTGTGATCGTGACACACCGCGCAACCGGCGGTCAGACCCATGAAAACAACCGCCGTCGTTTCCGTTCGATCAACCGCGTAACGAACATAAAACTCATCGTCGATCGCGCCACCTTCGCTCGTGGTCACGTTGCAGCGATTGTAGCCGGACGCGACTTTTTGTTCGCGCGTCGCGTTCGGCAATTCATCGCCGGCGATTTGCCAAAGCGTGAACACATTGTAAGGCATGTTTTCGTTGAAGGCTTTGACCACCCAATCGCGATACGGCCACATCGAGCGCTCGTTGTCGAGATGCAGGCCGTGCGTGTCGCCGTAACGAACCGCGTCCAACCAATAGCGCGCCTGTTGCTCGCCATAATGAGGCGATTGCAAAAGCCGATCGACCACCGCTTCGTAAGCTTCGGGCCGCTTATCTTTCAGGAAAGCGTCGACCTCAGCGGGCGTCGGCGGCAGGCCGGTCAGGTCAAACGTGACGCGGCGAATCAGCTTCTCTTTGCTTGCTTCGGCTTCGGGCTGGAGCCCTTTCTCTTCGAGTTTTTCCGCGACGAAATAATCGATCTCGTTCTTCGGCCATTTCGCATTTTTAATTTGCGGCAGCTCGGGTTTGACCGGCGCTTCGAACGCCCAATGCTTCTTATATGGTGCACCGTCCTGGATCCAGCGCTTCAGCGTATCGATTTGTGCCGCGGTCAATTTCTTATTCGACTCGGCCGGCGGCATGTGATCGTCGGCATTGGTCGTGTTGATGCGATACCAAATTTCGCTGCCGTCGAGGTCCTTCGGTTTGATGGCCGGTTTGCCATCGCGTTTGGCAGTGGCGCCGTCGAAGGTGTCGAGGCGCAATTTGGCTTTGCGCTTTTTCTCGTCGGTGCCGTGGCAAAAGAAACAGTTGTCGGACAGGATCGGACGGATGTCGCGATTGAAATCGATGCGCTTGACCGGCGTCGCAGCGCGAACGGTGACCACCGCGAGCAACAGGCAGAGAAAGACTCTCAGGCTGGGGATTGGCATCAACATTATCAAAGCATGGACGCGCAAAATACGCAAAACATTCGACACATTTTCCGGTTACTTGGTGGCCACAATGACAAAGTCCTGGACTCGGCGTATTCCGCCCCAAGGCCACAATGCTCAAGTTGTTGCGACTATTTTTACTATTTTTCCAGTTGGACGGCTTTTGTCCAACTGACCTTGCGACACTGTCCGTATGAAAAATCAAAACGGAAACGGCGCTGAACCAAATCAAACATCGGCTGCCACGAACGCCGAACCGCGTCTCGTCTTGCCCTTGATGAAGACCGTCGAGGACGCGAACCAGCTTCGACACCTCGAGCAAGATCCGTTTTACCTGTCGGCGTTTATGATCCAGATATGGCTCGAGCACGCGCTCCTGGCCGTCACTTCCGAATATGCGGAAAAAAAGGACGCGCGTGCGCGCGGATTGCAGTCGGGCCAAAGTTGGCGAAGCTTCACCGAAACTCTCGCTATCAACTTCCTCCGGCCCAATAGACCGCCGTCCAGCCCGCTCGCGCCGTTCACGCCCGAGGACATGGATCCTGTTAGCGTCTCCCTTTTCATTTCCGATATATTCCGTTTCGTTCGTTACGAACATCCTGTC
>JAICXV010000027.1 GCA_025934545.1 Verrucomicrobiia bacterium | reverse complement strand
TCAAGCAGACTTGGGGGACACGCATGAGAACCCAACGCTCGAGCGCCCTTGCATTCACATTGATCGAACTCCTCGTGGTCATTGCGATCATCGCAATCCTCGCCAGCCTGCTTTTGCCCGCGCTCGCCAAAGCCAAAGATAAATCGCGTCGCATCGTTTGCATCGGCAACCTCAAACAACTCGGCATCGGCAGCGTCATGTACGCCGGCGATTGGAACGGCCTCTTCACTGGCAACACCGGTTACTACGATGACAACGACAACTGGATGTACGGCGATTACGTGAAGAACACGAAATCCTTCATTTGCCCAAGCACACAGAATACTGTGCGCGGTACCAAAGTGCCGAACGCGAAAGGTGTCCTGGAATATTTGGACCTCCAATATTTCGCGACCAACCAAAATTCGCCGTACGGATACACCTACGAAAATTTTGCCTGGTGGGCGGGATTCAACGACTCGCCGCGCGCGGGCTCACCGGGTTCGGTGCAGGAGAAAAAGAGCGAACGCAAAGTGATCTCGCGCAAGCACGCGGGCAACAATCTCAATCTGCAGGGCATTATTCCCGGCACGAGCCGGACGTTTCTGATCGTGCATGCCGACAATTATTGGAACAAAACCAATCCCGCGGCGGTTTATGATTGGCCGGATCCGACGGATGCGCACGGCGCGCTTGGGTTTCAAGCGGCCTACGCCGATGGGCATGCGCAGTTGATTAACTTGCGCGATTGGCTCGTCGCACGCGAACTCTCGTGCGACACGTGGCGCACCGGGCCTTAAAGGGCAGAAGCTCGGTCTACAAACCTTCTTGTCACTTTTCATCTTTCACGAAACACTAGCGCCGCCATGCCCAATGCGTCGGACGAAGAGGATGTTTCAAGTTTTGCTCCCGGTCATTTGGTTGGTGGTGGGCGCTATTCGTTGCTGAAACAAATCGGCCAGGGCGGCATGGGAACGGTTTGGGTGGCGCAGGATGAACGGCTCAACGAACGCGTCGCGCTGAAGTTCTTGTCGAACGCCTTCCGCAACGACCTAAATGCGCTGACCAATCTTCGCAAAGAAACGCAGAAGAGCCGCAAGCTGACCCATCCGAACATCATTCGCATCCACGATCTCTACGAAGCACCCGACGAGTTGGCGTTTATCTCGATGGAATTCGTGGACGGCATGGACCTCGCGCAGCTTCAATCGCAGCAGCCGAAATGCATTTTCACCTGGGAATTTCTCCAGCCGATCGTCAAACAACTTTGTGATGCGCTCGACTATGCGCATGGCGAAGACGTGATTCACCGCGATCTCAAGCCGTCGAATATGATGCTCGACGCGAAGGGGCGATTAAAACTCGCGGACTTCGGCCTGGCAGCGTTGATGACCGAACCGTATTCGACCGCGCATCCGAAAGGTTATTGGGCTGGCGGAACGATCGCTTACATGAGCCCGCAGCAATTGGAAGGTTTGCCGGCGGGAATTCCCGATGACATTTATGCATTGGGCGCGACGCTCTACGAACTGCTGACCAGCCGCACGCCGTTTTACGTTGGAGACGTTGCTCACCAGGCGCGAACAGTTGCCGCAACGCCCATCACCGATCGCCTCGAAGAATTTGAATTACAAAACGAGATTCCGCGAGACGTGCGCGCGATGATCATGGCGTGTCTGTCGAAGGAACCGGAGAAGCGTCCACCTTCGGCGCGCGCCGTCGCCGAGTGGATTGGCCTGACCGCGACCAGCATTCCGCCGGTTAACCCGACGACTGTTGTCGGAGCGCCCGTCGTAACTGAATTGCCAGAGCGGTCGCCACCGCGACGCGTCGCTGGAGTATTGATTGCGGTGGTGATCGTCGCTGCGGTGGGAGCAGCGGCATGGTTCAAATCCAAACCGACCGCCACCGTAGTGCCGGCGACAAACGAGATGGCGGCAGTCGAAAACACAAACGTTGAGCGTGAAAGCGTTTCGCCACCCAAAAAATCTACCACGAGCACAAACGACGCTACGCCCACGCAGTCCGGATCATCGGCCGCGCCGAAAACATTGACCAACCCCGGCGCTCTGGTCGACCTGTCGTTCAATCCAGGTTCCGGCGCGAACGTCGAAGTCCGCGCCCTCGCCATTCAGCCCGACGGCAAACTCCTCGTCGGCGGACACTTTACCGAATTCAACGGCCAACGCCATGTCGGCTTCGTTCGGCTGAATCGCGACGGTAGCGTCGATCCAAAAAGTACCGTCCAACCCGACGGCGAAATTCAGTCCATCGCCATGCAGCGCGACGGTAAAATCCTTCTCGGCGGCCGCTTCAATACTGTCAATGGACAAAAACAAAAAGGCCTAGTCCGTCTCAACCCGGATTTAACCGTTGATCGCGGCTTCGATTGCTCAAGTGATAAGTCCGATGATATCCGTGCGATTTTGGCGACCTCGGCCGCGATTTATATCGGCGGCGCGCCGATGTCTTTTCACGGCACAAAATTTAATCACCTCGCAAGGTTGGATTATTCCGGCAGACCGATGCCTTCAGTCACTGGCGTCAACGGACATATCTGGAGCTTTGCGATGCAGCGGAATAATCAATTGCTCATTGGCGGCGAGTTTACCGGCATCGGTGGTGGGCGAAGATTACATTTGGCGCGAATCAATCCCGATGGCCAACGTGACCGCAGCTTTGCTCCGAACCCGAACAAGCGTTTGTTCTCTCTGCTCGTGCAACCGGACGACAAAATTGTCATCGTCGGTTCATTCGATAAAGTCGCCGACACGACGATGCACGGCGTCGCGCGTTTGAATCCGGACGGCACAGTGGACAATACCTTCAATATCGGCGCGGGTGCGAACAGCAGCGTGCAGGGATTGGCGCTGCAAAGTGACGGGAAAATTGTGATCGGCGGAACATTCCATTCCTTCGACGGACGACCGGTCGATTGTCTTGCGCGATTGAATCGCGACGGCAGTTTGGATACGACGTTTGTCCCGCGCGGCATCACGACTGTCGTGCGATCAATCGCCGTTCAAGCCGATGGAAATATTGTGGTCGGCGGCGCCTTCGACAAGGTTGATGGCGCTGATCGCAGAAACATCGCCCGCATCAAGGCTCGGCCCTAACTCAATTTTCGCGCTTTTTTCCCACTCATTTTTGGGGCGATGTCCCCATGGACGGAACCGCATAACGAAATAAATTATATACGGGAACGGGAACGGGCAGTAGGGAAGTGGAAAAGGGAAAACGGGGATGAAGGGGTAACAGTTTTGCGCTCTCAGATAGTTGCCGACGGGTCTTGAAAGAGGCTAAATGGGTTTCGGCCAATCTGAGAGCGTTTTTTTACCTCACGTTTTGAGCGCGTCCTCAATTGTGCTTACCGGCAAAAACAATTCCAGATCGTTTGACGGCATCGGCACGAAACCAAATTGTTCGTAGTAACTTTTCGCATTTGCATCCTTTGCATCGACAAAAAGACCAATGCCTCCGGCAGTCTTGAATACTTCCAGAAATTTCTCCATCGCTGCACCCAGCAACATTTTTCCGATGCCCTGCCGTTGATGCGTTTTGGCGACCGCGAGGCGGCCGAGGCGAATTCCGGGAACGTTCCGCGGTAACTTTTTGGAGAGACTCTCTGGCAAAATTTCCGATTCGATCTGGCAGATATTGAGCGAGAAGAATCCAAGGACCGGTTTCGGTTCAACGGCAGTTTCGTCCACCAAAACGAATGTTCGAGAAATTCCACGGTCTGCGTGTTGCCGCGCCGTTTGTTTGAGAAAGAGGTTTAGCGGTTCGCTTTTGCAATCGAAGTTATCCCGATCGTGCGACCTGGAAAGAAGTTCGATTTTATACACGCACTTTGGTTTTAAACGCTTTGACGGCCTCCTTGAGGCGCTTGTTCGGTTTTGGCGGTTCGTCGAGCAAGGCAAGCACGGTTTGCGCGTCCTTCTGTGAAAGGCGAATGACTGACTCGCGTTCGATCAGTCGCTGTGCTTCGGTATAAGCTGTCTGGACCACGAACTGATTGACGGTCGCGCCGACAAGTTCGGCCGCTTGTTCCAATGTGTCGCGGACGCTCGTTGACACACGTGCGGTAATTCTTTTTCGCGCCTCCAACGTTTCTGCCATAATTACATGGTGCCACTTTGTCACCGGCGGGTCAACGTCCGTTTTTGACTTCGTTGTCGTTGAATCTGTGCCTTAGACTGCGCCGGTGCAAACGGTCAAAGTTGCTTTGGGTGCGCGGAGTTATTCGATTGAAATCGGGAGCGGACTGCTTTCCACCGTCGGCAAACGTTGCCAGAATCTTGGTTTAGGGAAACGCTGCGCGATCATTACCGATCGTCGTGTGGGACCTCTTTATGCGAAAAAAGCGGCAGCATCACTGAAACAAGCGGGGTTTGAAACGAATATCATCACCGTTGCCGCCGGCGAAAAAGCGAAAAGCTTGAGCGTCGTTGGCCAATGCTACGACCAACTCGCCGCGTGCCGGCTGGAACGAAAATCTTTTGTAGTGGCGTTGGGCGGCGGTGTGGTTGGTGATTTGGCCGGGTTTGTTGCTGCGAGTTATTTGCGCGGTATTCCTTTCGTTCAAGTGCCGACAACATTGCTTGCGCAGGTCGATAGTTCGGTCGGCGGCAAAACCGGCATCAATCTTAAGGCCGGCAAAAACCTGGTCGGTGCGTTCTATCAACCGCGCCTGGTGCTCTGCGATCTGGATACATTGCGCACTTTGCCAAGCCGCGAATATCGCGCCGGTCTCGCCGAGATCATCAAATACGGGATCATTTACGACGCCGCGCTGTTCGACCGCATCGAGCGCGATATGACGCTGCTTTTGAAAAAGCATCCGCGCACATTGGCCGAAGTGGTCGCGCGCTGTTGCGAGATTAAAGCGGATGTCGTGGGACAGGACGAAACGGAAAGCGGGTTGCGCGCGATTTTGAATTTCGGTCACACCATCGGACACGCCATCGAAGCAATTTCCGGTTACGGAAAATTTCTGCACGGCGAAGCGATCTCAATCGGACAAGTTGCGGCGGCGAAGATTTCCGCGGAGCAATCCGGTCTGTCCGAAGAGGACGTTGCGAGAATAACGCAACTGTTTAAACGCGCGGGGTTGCCGACGAAAATTAAATTGTCGTCCGCGCAACGGGCAAAGCTGTTTGCTGCGATGAAGGTGGATAAAAAAGTTTCCGCTGGCGAAATCAAATTCGTGTTGGCACGGAAAATTGGACGCGTGGATTTTGGTCAGAAGGTGAGCGCCGACTCCATTAATCGCGCACTGGACGCATAATAGCATGGCTGCCATCAATCAGGACATTGTTCGCGAATATTTCGAGATGCACTGCTTTCTCGTGCGCCAGGACCGCAAATTTGTCATGCGCGGCAAAGCGGAGGACGATGGCATTGATTTCTTTGTTTGGAACCCAAAAGCGCGGCAGGCCAGCGGTGAATTGCCTTTTGTTCTCGGATCGGAAGATATGGGCAGCATTGATCGCGCTTTGGTGGTGGTCCGCGGATGGCATACGGAAACTTTCAGCGCGGCGGTTCTGGAAAATTCCCCGGAAATATTTCGGTTCGTGACGCCGTCGGTTTTGAAACAGGCGGTGCAATCGTTTGGTTTGGATGCTGCGCCGATAAAGATTTTGGTTGTGCCGGCGTTGCCGACCGGCGCGCAGGCGCGGGAGGAGAGCATCAAGAAACTGCGCGAGAAGGGAATCGACGCGGTCATTCCGTTTCGAACGATTCTGGCGGAGTTGATTGCTCACATCGAAACCAACCGGAACTACGATAAGTCCGACGTCTTGCAGGTGATTCGCGTGTTGAAGAACTATAAATTCTTCAAGGAACCGCAGATGGAATTGTTTAAAGCCACGCGAACCCGTCGCAAGAAAAAGGACGCCGAAACCAACTTGGAATAACGACGCTTTGTATTAAGCTTACCGGCGCGCATGATCCTGGTCATCGACAACTACGATTCGTTTACCTACAACCTCGTCCAATATTTGGGCGAGATGAAGGTGGACCTCGTCGTTCATCGCAATGATGAAATTACGCTCGATAAAATCCGCGAGCTGAATCCCGAACGCATTTTGGTTTCTCCCGGACCGTGTTCGCCAAAAGAATCCGGCTTGTCGAATGATGTGATTCGGACCTTTGGCAAAAACATTCCCGTGTTCGGAGTTTGTTTGGGGCATCAATGCATCGGGCATACGTTTGGGGCTGACGTCATCGTGAACTATCGGATGATGCACGGGAAAACTTCGTTGATTAAACATAACGGGAAAGATTTGTTCAAAGACATGCCCAACCCGTTTGCGGCAACGCGTTATCATTCGCTGGTGATCAAACGGGATACGATCCCATCCTGCCTCGAAATCACAGCCGAGACGGAGGAAGGCGAAATCATGGGCGTGAAACATAAGGAACTGCCGATTTGGGGAGTGCAGTTCCATCCGGAAAGCATTTTGACCGAGAGCGGGCGGACGATTATGAAGAATTTCCTGACGCTGAAGGCCTAGACTCATCCGCCACCTCCGCTCACGCTACTTCTTAAACTTCTCCAGTGTAATCGCAGCCGTGTTGTTGGCGTCCACATTGGCGCGACGATTGATTTCGACGGCCCGTTGCAGGAGGTCGAGCGCCTCAGATTTATTTTCTTTCGGCAGCAAAACCGCGATTTCGCGACAAGCCCAATAGCCGGCCTGATCGTTGGGATACAGGGCGAGGACTTTACGAAATTCGGCGATGGCTTCGTTAGTGAGTCCGCGGCGTTCGCAAGCGAGGGCGAGGTTGTAATGCGAATCGCTGCGCGTCGGATCAATCTGCAACGCGATGCGCAGATGTTTGATGGCGTTTTCATAATCCTGTTTTTGCAGGTAGGCCGCGCCCAGATTTCCTTCGGTCAGCGCATCGTTCGGCTTGTACTTTAACGAAGTTTCAGCCTCTGCTATCGCGCCGTTTAGATCGCCGAGGGCCATGTAGGCAACGCCGAGGGATGTGTGCGCGGAGGAAAGCGTCGGAATGAGTTTCAACGCGGCGCGCAGATGTTCGATCGCTTCTCTGGTTTTTTCATCGGCTTCTTTAAATTTGTGCTGGGCGCGCAGTAGTTCGGCTTCGCTGTTCAGGACCGAACCCAGGCCGTTGTGGACGAACCAATTGTTTTTTGTGACGGCGAGCGTGTGGCGATAAAGTTTTTCGCTGTCGTGCCAGTAGCTGACTTGTTCGTGCGCGGGCGGGATGAGGGCAGCAGTGATGGCGCAGGTGGCGAACGCAAGGGCTGGAGTCGCGACCGTGCGGAAAAACATTGAAAACAAATCTGAGAGCCCAAATGCGATCATGATACAAATACCAATCGAAGGAATGTAGGTATAACGATCGGCGCGGGCCTGCGCACCGACCTGCAGAATACCGATGACGGGCAGCAGTGTAATGATATGCCAACACCAGCCGACGACCAGATATGGGCGCATCCGCGCGAGCCGCAACGCAAGGATGGTGATAACTAGGAGCAGGAGTGCGCTTCCAATAATTTGCCACACCGCCCAATGGATGCCTTCGTGCGGATAATAGTGCGCAAGGTTTTTTGGCCAGAATAAGTCAAAGATATAGACGACGTACGTGACAATGGCATTGGTAAAGCGCGTGACAATGGGCACGCGTTCTGCGCTCGCGATCGCGCCGCCTTGTTTTTGCGAAATGAGCAGGAGAATGCCGGCGATGAACGACATGGCGAACATCGGGATTTTTTCGACAAAAACAACTTTGGGGTCGCCGCCCGAAACCAATCGGTTGAGCGGCCAATAATCAAGCAGAAGCAAAACAAAGGGAACGGTGACGAGCATTTGCTTGGACAACAGCCCAAACGCGAAGGCGACGAGTGTCAGAACATATTTGACCGCGGACGATGTGCGCGCGTACTCGGCGTAGGCCCGCAGCGTGAGCATCAGGAAAAAGGCGCTGAGCACATCCTTGCGTTCGGAGACCCACGCGACGGATTCAGCGTGGAGCGGATGAATCGCAAACACGACGGCGACGAGTGCGCTTGCCGTAGTTTTACCGGTGAGACGGTTAAGTAAGGTGAAGAGGAGCAGGACGCTGGCGGTGTGGAACATGACGTTGGTCAGATGGTGACCGCCGGTGCCTTTGAGTTGGCCGGGGAGCATGCCCCAGAATTGGCAATCGAACATGTGCGTAAACCAGGTGAGCGGATGCCAGTTGGCGGCGTTGCCGATGTGGAAAGCCCAGCGAAAATTCTCCCAGGTCAGACCACCGCGAACGTGCGTATTGTTGATGATATAGTCAGGGTCATCAACGTTGGTGAGTTGAAACGTCGTTGTCTGCCAATAAACGATGAACGTGATTGCGGCGAGGGCGAGGCAGATGAGGAGTGTGATCCACGTCGGTGTTTGGGAAATGTTTTGGGCGTAAGTGACGGGACGCGAGCGGGCACCGCGGAGTTCCGCGGGGTGCGGGCGATGGAGGCTGACACGTTTTCCCATCCATGAATGTTATCGCTGGAATGCCGCGGCAGTTCAAGATGTTGGTTCACACCGTCCCGTCACGCGGCGAGACGCCGCGTGGACTCGCAGGCGAGGACGCCTGCGCTACTCCGGCGCGGTTTCCTATTTCGTCGCGGCGCGGGGGCTTTCGGCGGGTGGGCGCGTGACGACGAAGTTGGGGCGGACGTGTTGGATTTCGTCGTGAATCTTTTGGAAGCGCTCTTGCGATTGGGTCGCTCGCTCGAGTTGGCGTTTCCATTGTTCCATTTTGGCGCGTGCGGTTTGCATCGGAACTTTGCGCGCTACGGCGATGAGGCGTTTGAATTTATCGCATTCAAAAGCGGCTCTTTGGATTCCGTAATTGATCGGGTCTGAGCAGTCGCCGATGAATTTCTCGCTTTCGATCTCGAGACGGATTCTTTCGAATTCTTTGCGTGTCATAAAATATCCCTGATGATCGGACTCAGTCAAAACCGTTGACGGATTGTGTACGTAGCCCTCCCATTTTGGCTATAAGTAAATGTCTGTACCTACTCTGAGAGATTCCCTGTTGTATGTATGACAGAGTCGGAATGGTAATTGGGATTGGGCTCCATCATTTGTGCGCCGGTAGTGCGACGCCACAGGTCGAGTTTGGCTTCGAGCTCGAAAGCTTTTTGCGGCATTTTTTCGGTCAAATTGATTTGCTCGCTAATGTCGGTTTTTAAATTATAAAGTTCAACGCTGCCGTCTTCGAAATTTTCGATGAGTTTGAAATCGCCCACGCGAATGGCGCCGCCGGGTTTGCCGCCTTGATTGGCGTAGTGCGGATAATGCCAGTAAAGCGCGTCGCGTTGAATCGGGCCGGTTTGTTTGAGGAGCGGCAGAATGTTCACGCCGTCGACATTCGGATCGATGTCGCCAGGGACATTGGCGATTTGTTTGAAGGTCGGAAAGAAATCGACGCTGCAAACGGAGGTGTCGCAGATGGAGCCGGGTTTGATGACGCCGGGCCAAACGCAGATGAACGGTTCGCGAATGCCGCCTTCGTGAAGATAGCCTTTGCCTTCGCGAAACGGCGCGTTGGAAGTGGCAGGTGTGTGCTGACCTTCATGGACAGTCAGCCCGCCATTATCGGAAAAGAAAATGACGATGGTGTGTTTGTCGAGTTTGAGCGAGTGAAGCGTGTCGATGAGGCGTCCGACACAAGTGTCCATGCTGTCAATCATGGCGGCGTAGATATAGTTGGTATGAATCTGGCCGGGCGGCAGCGCTTTGTATTTTTGAATGAGGTCGTGGCGGACATTGAGCGGGATGTGGACGCTGTGATAGGCGACGTAAGCGAAGAAGGGTTTGGATTTGTTCGTGCGAATAAATTTTTCGGCAGCGCTGGTGATGTCCCATTCGCCTTTGCCGGCGTCTTTGGTGTCGGGATAGCCGCCGCCCATATTGCCTTCGAAATAGTAGTCGAAGCCTTGCTGCTGCGGAAAGAAACCGTGGCCGCCGAGGTGCCACTTGCCGAACGCGCCACAGACGTAACCCCGCGGTTT
>JAICXV010000086.1 GCA_025934545.1 Verrucomicrobiia bacterium | reverse complement strand
CGGCGTGCCGATGGCGTATATCGGGCGCTTGAATCCTGATGGGAGCATTGACACCAGTTTTTCAGCACATCCAGGTTACTGGGTGCGCACAATGGCGTTACAATCCGACGGCAAAATTGTCATCGGTGGATGGTTCAGCAATGTCGAAGGCCAACCTCGAAATACGATCGCACGCCTTAATTCAGATGGGAGTTTGGACACATCATTCAATCCTGGCTCCGGCGCGTGGGGAACGTTGGGCAAAGGCATCGACGGAAAAACAAATGAGTTCATTTTCGCCACCGCCGTTCAGCCCGATGGGAAAATTCTCATCACCGGCAATTTCACCAACTACAACGGCACGCTCATGAACGGTTTGGCGCGGCTCAACAGCAATGGTTCGCTCGATACGACATTCGACACCGGCGATGGCTTGAGCACATGGGGACGTTCATTGACACTGTTAGATGGTGGACAGTTCATCGTTACGGGTTGGTTTAATCATTACAACCACGGCGACCATAGCCGCATGGCCATCGTCAATCCTGATGGTTCAGCGGTTGATTCATTTGCACCGGATTTTGGTCTTTTGAGTGCGGTGTATTCGGCGATTCCATTGCCGGGTGGAAAGTTTCTGGCGTCGGGACATTCCGAAACGAACACTTTTCATACGGACATCGCGCGCGTGAATCCCAACGGCACCTTCGACACAAGCTTTGTCGGCTCTGCCAGCGACAAAACCGAAATGGTGCGCTTACAATCCGACGGAAAGATTCTGCTGTGCGGATATTTCGAATCCGTCGACGGCGTCGCGCGCACCAGTATCGCGCGTTTAAATCCAGACGGAACGGTCGATAACAGCTTCAATGTCAACATCGACAACTTTGCCTGGTCCATGTTTATTCAGCCCGATGGCCGCATTCTTCTCGCCGGCGGCTTTCACACAGCTGACGGCCTTTCCCGTAACGGCATCCTCCGCCTCTTCCCGACACCGCCGCCGGATGACGAAACGCCGCCGACGCTCGATGTGACGACTCCCGCACCACACGTGAATACAATCGACGGTGCCACATTTACCTTTACCGGACGGGCAGTGGACACCAACGGCATCGAGAGTGTGACTGAGACCGTCAATGGACAATCCGTTCCAGTGACCGGAAAAACGAATTGGTCAGCGACGGCTACGCTGAGCCCGGGCACCAACGTCGTGACGTTCACCGCCACCGACACTTTTGGCAACGTTGCCTCGGTTACTCGATACTTGTTCCATCCTGGAAAAGCACAATTGGTTGTAACGACGGACGGCAACGGCACAGTCCGACCAAATCTAAACGGCGCAATGCTCGAGTTAGGCCAAACCTATACGATGACCGCAGTTCCAAAACGCGGATTTGTGTTTACGAGTTGGAGCGGCAGCGCGACGTCGTCGGATCCAACGTTGACCTTCCGGATGGACACCGGATTTACGTTGCAAGCTTCCTTCGCGCCCAATCCGTTCAGCAATTCAGCGGGCATCTATCGCGGTTTAGCGTTCGATAACGGCAATCCGGATCGCGCCAACGCTGGCACGATTTTCCTATCGCTCGCCGACAACGGATCTTATCGCGCGCAACTGAGTATCGGCGGCGTGCCATATTCATTCGTCGGACGCTTCGATATGAACCTCAACTCGTCGATCACCATCCGACGCGGGCGAACCAAAGCCCCCTTGCTGGTAAATTTGCAAATCACCGACGATCAAACGATCCAGGGAACAGCCAGCGATGGCTCGTTCAATTCCACGATCACCGCATTCAAGGCGGGGTTTGATCCGCGACATCCGAACACGGCCTCCGCTGGTTTATACACGGCGCTTCTGCTCAATGGCGGCGCCAGCGGCGAACCTAACGGTTACGGATTCCTGACCATGACCGTTACCAGATCTGGACTCGCTATTCTCAACGGAATGTTGGCGGACGGCACACCTATCGGCGAAGCGACGCCACTGTCGGCCAACGGAATGATTCCGTTTTTCGTTGCGTCGGGTTCCAGCACAGCCTTCGGCTGGTTGCAACTGACGCCGAACGGATCGTCCGATACCGACATCCAGGGAACGATTCATTGGGAAAAAGTTTCCCGGACAAATATTGTATTCAGCGCGAACCTGCCTGTGCTCGCCTCGGTTTATCATCTTCCGCACGCAGGCACGGCTGTGCTGTCTCTCAATAATCCAAGTTTAGAAGTCGACGGCGGCGGCCTCACCCAAACATTGAGCGACAGTTTTACGCTCAGTTCCCATAATCAAGTTACGTTTGCCACGCCGAACACCGACCGCTTCAGCCTGAACATTCTGCCTGCCAGCGGACGTTTCGTTGGAACGTTTGTCGACACCAATTCGCGACACGCGGGTTCTTACCGCGGCGTTATTCTCCAGAAACAAAATATCGGCGGCGGATTTTTCTTTAGCGGACGCCAGGATGGAAGAGTCTTCCTCGGCGAAAGCGGCAGCACACCGCCATAATTATTTATCCGAAACAACGGCGCTGCGGAGCGACTTCGGCGGCAGAATCACCATTCTGTCGCCGATTCGATTGGTTCGAGTCTGATCAGTCGAATTGTGCAGGATCAATTCCCCGTTGCGCAGCAACGTCGTATACACACCGTCAAACTTGCGGTCGAATTCAAAATTGTTTGCGCTGCTTTTCATTCGCTGGCTCAAACCGTCGCGAATCATTTGTGCGCACTGACGTTTCGCGCCCGTGTCGCATTTCACCCGAACACCGCCACCGATCAGTTTCTCCACTCGCTCGCCCTCGACTGTTTCAATCGCATTCGTCTCACACACGAGCAGCAATCCGCCGCGTTTGATCCACCGGGCAACTTTCTCGACCGCTTCCTTTTCGACAATCCGACCTTCAATCCAGACCAACGCGCGATAATTCTTCAGTGCGCCTTCGCTGATCAATTGTTCGTCCACCATATCAAAATCCATCACATCGCGTAGCTCTGCGCCGACCGATTGCAAACGTTGCGGAAATATTTGGTTTGGATGCAGCCGATGATCGGTCGTCGGAAAAAACAACGCGACGTCGACCACAGGCGTCTCGCGTGTCAGAAAATTCGTATACGCGCGAAACGTATCAGCCGCGGTCAATGGGTTCGCGCCCCAATCCCAAAAGCCAAAATTACCGCACGAGACCGCCTCCATGATACGGCTGACTTCACCGTCGGGCGTTATTGCGCCCGGCGGTTCCAGCCAATGCGGCACATTGTAAAATTTGCAGGGCGTCGCGATTTTTTTGAGCATGCCCGCGTAATTTTGCGCGAACGGTTGAAAACCGCCGTGAGTCGACCGGATGTGCACATCGTATTTTTTGGCAATCTTCGGAATCGCTGTCGTGTCCTGGCCGTACATCAAATCTTCCGAACCGCCGCCGACCGGCAACTCGAGCAACGCGTCAGGGAAGTGGTGCCGCGCAATCCGGCAAACGTCACCGGTAAATCGCGTCATGCTCTCGTAATACCACTCAATAAAATCCAACCAATGCCGTCGCGACTGCGCCGTTTTGATAACTGACACTGTTTTGTCGTACGCTGCCGGCGGATAGTCCATCTCGCCGAAATCGCTAAAGTGTGTCGCCCAGGCCACATTTAATTTTCCGATTGTGCGATACTTCGATCGCGCAAATTTTCTAAAGTCCTTTTTCGCGTGCTCGTCGCCGCACCAGAAATCGGCAATCGGCACCGCATCTTTCGCAAAGCGCTTCTTTTCGTCAGGATGCCAGCCCATCGGGAAAATCGTTTCGCCAAAGTCACCGTGAACCCCGAGGTAAATCGCATAAATATTCGTCGGGCCATAATGCTTCGCCAAGGCCGCGTAACCGTGGTCGAACCAACGCACGATGTCCGGACTCCAAATCGACATCGCGGCGAGCTTTCGTTTCGAACGTAGCCCAATGCTTGGAACGAACGCGTCGGTCTTCTGATACCATTCCGGCGCCCAGTGGAGATGTGGGAAATATTGCCAGCGCATCCTGGCTTTCTTCATTGCAGCGAGCCCAGCGTCCGCTTGCGACCAATCCCAAATTCCCGGCGCAGTCTCGTTGACGGTTAGATGATCGGAGTCCGTTTGCGAATGGGAAAACCCAATCGATTTGACGATTTTGTTTTGATCATCGGTCATCACGCTGGTCCCCAAAAGCATCGGCGGCCCGGCTTTTCCTGAACGAGGAACGACTATTGGCGCAGCGCTTAACGCAGTTGCCGCCACACTCAGCACAAAAATCGATTTAATTGGGCTTAGCATGAGAGGGCGCTTGCACTCGCTCGATTCGCCGGTCTGGCATCAACCAAAGGAGAGCGATCGCGCAATAAAGCGCCTGGGCAATCACGACGTGAATGAACGCGCTCGCGATAGCAATGCCGTAAACCACCATCGACATCTTGCCTTTTGCGTCACGCCCGACCGCTTTCTTTAACAACGAGCCCTCGCCGTGATGTTTGATAATCACATTTTGCAAAATCCAATACGCGACCGACGCCATAAATAAAATGCAACCGTAGAGCACCGTCGGCCACGTCGCGAAATGGTTCTTACCCGCCCAGTCCGTCACAAACGGGAAAAGCGACAGCCAGAACAACAGATGCAAATTGGCCCAGAGAATTCCGCCACTGATATGCGGCGTCACCTGGAACATGTGATGATGATTATTCCAATAAATTGCCACGTATACGAAACTCAAAACGTAGCTCAGAAACACGGGGAGCAGGGGACGAAGCGCCGAAAAGTCCGCGCCGACTGGCGCGCGCAACTCGAGCACCATGATCGTGATTATGATCGCGAAAACCCCGTCAGTAAACGCCTCGAGGCGGCCTTTGTGCATAATGGTTAGCGACTGCCGTCGAGCAACGCCTCGGGCGCAACTTCGATTTTATCGGCAATGAAATCCGGAATGTTGCACGCGGCCATTTTTTCGCCTTTTTCGTGCCGCACGCAAACCACCGTCAACTTACCATGCGCCACCTCAATAACCGGCGATGCGTTCAGTTTTCTGAATTTAAACACGTAGCTCAGCGACTTCGATTTTTTCTCGCTGACAAGCAAGTGCACTTCCACTTCATCCTCAAAATAAAGCGGCGCGCGAAAGTCGCACTCCGCATGCACTCGCGGCCAGCCCACCGGCGGATCGACTTTTGCGACAATGGAAAGCCCCAGCGAACGAAAGAACGCGTGCTCGGCCGTTTCCATGAACCGGAAAAAGTTCGAGTAATGCATGATGCCGGCCATGTCCGTATCCGCAAATTCGACGCGACGAACGGCTTTGTATTCGTATGCCATCACGGGGATGTTGGAATCCTCTGCAATGTTTTACGAGCGCAAAAGTCACCACGATGCAGAACTCGCCGCCGCGTCTAAGAAGTCGCGAAGCGTATCAAGTGCGCGCGGCTCGCCGCCGCTTTTGGATATCGGCCCGACCTTCAACCAAACGCTGCTTCAGAATTATACGTGCAGCAACTATGTAGCACCCCACGCGACACACCTATAAGGTTCTATCTGATTAACCTCACCCGGCAATTTAGTTGACGCGTTCTCGCCGCGGTCTCATAACAGTCGTATCCCACGCGAACAAACGCAGAAGAAACTAATCATTATGAAATTGTACGCACTCTACCGATCAGTTGAATTGATAGATACCTGGAAAAAAGTTCTCGCCGCGAGCCTCCTCGGTCTCGCCATTCCCGCCGCTCATGCCGCGTGTGGACATGCCGACAACTTCTCTTTTTCCTATCCCGCCTACAACGCCAATTGGACTCAAGACCAATGCGAACAATATGCGGCCAGCGGCATTGGCCATTGTTACAGTTTCGGCGGCGACGCCGGTTGGGGTGGGTCGGTTGACGGTGTTGACTGTTCCGCGTTTTGTTCACGTGTTTGGGCCATTCCTGGTTTTATCAACCAATCAACAACAGGCGCGCATCCATACGCTACGTTCTCGTGGTATCCTAACGACGGCTCGATTCCCACGCCACCTGCCCACACGCATTTTGTCACCGTTAACAGCATCAACGACATTCTGCCCTACGATTGCTTCGTCCTGAATGCCAACTTCGGAAATCTTGGCCTTCATCACATGGGCCTCATTGAAAGCGTCGATTACACCGCCGGTATCATTTATACGCGCGAAGCAAATTGTTCCAGTCAACCGACCAGCGGGTGCGACGGCCCCAATGGCATTCACGACTTGTCCTGGAGCTATCAGACTCTGGTCGTCGGGGGCAAGGCTCGCATCATTCGCCGCAACGATTGGGGTCCCGGCTCCAGTAAAGCGACCGTTGGTCCGATTGTCGCCAACGCGAATGGCGGCCTGGAAATGTTCGGCATCGGTAGCGATACCGCCGTCTGGCACGACGTCCAGACCAACGCCAACAGCAGTTGGCACGGTTGGACCAGTCTTTCGCAAACCGGTTCCATTCCCGGTTGCGCGACCACGCGCAACAAAGATGGACGCATTGAAGTTTACGTTGTTGGACCCTCTGGCGATGTCATGCGCCGAGCCCAAACCGTTGTCGGCGGTAGTTGGGGTGCATGGGCGAGCCTCGGCGGAACAGGCTTCACCAATTTACAAGTCGTCACCAATCTCGACGGCCGCATCGAACTTTTCTCAATCGGCACAAATGGCGACGTCTGGCACACCTGGCAGACAGCCGCCAACGGCAGTTTTGTCGGCAGTTGGTTTGATCGCACCGGCAAAAAAATTAAGTCAGGCTTTGTCGTCGCACAAAACGCCGATGGCCGATTGGAACTCTTTGGTGTCGCGGCCGACACGCACGTTTGGCACAACTACCAGACCAATGCCGGCAGCGGCTGGAAAGGCTGGCAGGATCTGGGCGGAACAAATATGAACGCGCGTCTGGCTGTGGCGCGGGATGCGGACGGCCGCATCGAAGTTTACGCGATCGGCAGCAATTCCGATATTTGGGTCAATTTCCAAACATCCCCCGGTGGAACGTATAGCGGCTGGTTTGATATGGACGGTAACGGAATCAAAGCCGGCTTTGTCGTCGGCAAAAATTCCACCGGTCGCCTCGAAATGTTCGGCGTCGGCAGCAACACCGATCTGTGGCATTCCTTCCAGGTGACCGCGGGCGGTGCATGGACGCCATGGGAAGACCTCGGTCAGCCCGGCATAAACCGTCAACTGCTCGTTGGCAACAATGCCGACGGCCGGCTTCAAGTCTTCGGCATCGGTTCCAACGGCAACGTCATGTCTAACTTCCAACTAAGTCCCGGCGGCCCGTGGTTTGGTTGGCTCGACATGGGCGGCAACGGCACGAAATTCTATCAGGGACAATAAAAGTTAACGCACTTTCAACGCGCCGATGGCTGCAAAGTCATCGGCGCGTTTTTATTTTTACGATTTGCCGGCGCACACCGCGCAAACGTCCGCAAACTGTCGTGCCATTATATTGATGTCGAAACGTTGGAAGACTGCGGTTCGGCCGGCCTTGCCGAGTTCGGCAATTCTTTTGGGATCGAACGCCAGCAATTCAATTGCGTCTGCCAATGCGTTTGGTTGGGCCGGATCATAAAGAACACCGCCACCGGTCGCTTCAATCAATTCAGGAAACGCCGCCTGATTCGGTTGAATCACCGGAACTTCTAACGCGAGGGCTTCCAAAATATACAACCCGAACGCCTCTCCGTACATT
>JAICXV010000075.1 GCA_025934545.1 Verrucomicrobiia bacterium | reverse complement strand
CGACAACGGGAAGAATAATTTGGTGCCCGGCGAAGGGCCGGTTGGGATTTGGACCTACGACTCGCAATTTATTACGCTGCAGTTCAACGAATCGCATCACAACCACACGTCCGGATTGCACGACGGTGGCGGGCTCGACCTCGATATCGACACGAAGAATTCGATCATCCAATACAACTACTCGCACGACAACGACGGCGCGGGCTATTTGCTATGCTGCGATGGGAACAACAGCGGGAATGTGATTCGTTACAATATCAGCCAAAGCGATGGGCGCAAAAATGGATATGGCGGGATTCATACTTATGGCGCGATTACAAACGCGGCGATTTATAACAACACCGTTTTCACGGCGAACACTTCGCCCACCCCAGCGGCTTTGGTGCTCGCCACCGGAATGGTCAATTCGCGGATTCAGAATAATATTTTCCAATCGAGCGGTGGTGCTTATTTGGCGGTGATTGCCAGCGGACAAAGCGGACTCGCGATGCAGGGCAATGATTATTGGCCGGGCACAGGCACGTTTGCGATCGTTGATGGCGGCACGACTTATTCCGCTCTGTCGAATTGGCGAACGGCGATCGGACGCGAGAAATTGAATGGAATAAATACTGGGTTCAACGTTGATCCGAAATTCGCGGGCGCCGGCACAGGGGGGACACTCAATAACGCTTTGTTGCTGCCAACGGTTGCGGCATATCAGCTCCAGACAAATTCGCCGATGTTAGATGCGGGTTTGAATGTGCTCAATTCGAGTGCGCGAGATTTTTACGGGACACCGGTAGCCCAAGGTATGGGTTATGACATTGGCGCGTGTGAATTGAAATGCGATGTCATGATGGAGTCGGCCAACTGGACGGAACCGGGATTTGCCGTTACCGCGATGGGCACGATCAACAAGACCAATGTGATTGAGGCATCGAGCGACATGGTGCATTGGGTAGCGCTGACGAACACGACCAGTGCCGCGGTCTCTTTGACAGACACGAACGCATCTCATATGGCGATGCGGTTTTATCGTCTTAAGCAATAATTCCCCGGGCAACTTCGCCACTGACGTCAGTGAGACGAAAGTCGCGGCCCTGATAGCGATAGGTCAGGCGTTTGTGGTCGATGCCGCACAAATACAACATGGTGGCGTGCAAATCGTGGACGTGCATTTTTTGAGCGTCATCGATGTATTTATAACCGAGCTCGTCCGTTTGGCCCCATGTCAGTCCACCCTTAACGCCGCCGCCGGCGAGCCACATTGAAAAAGCGTTGATGTGATGATCGCGGCCGGAGCCCTGGCCCATCGGCGTGCGCCCAAATTCGCCGCCCCACAAAACCAAGGTGTCATCGAGCAGGCCGCGTTGTTCCAAATCTTTGACGAGTGCGGCGGAGGCTTGATCGACATCTTTGGCTGCGCCGGGGAAATCCGCTTCGAGGTTGCCGTGGTGGTCCCACGCGCGGTGATAGAGTTGAATGAAACGGACGCCGCGTTCGGCCAGGCGACGGGCGAGGAGACAGTTCGAAGCGAAGGTACCGTCGCCCGGTTCTTTAATGCCGTATAGATCCAAAATGTTTTGCGGTTCTTTTTTGAAATCGGTCAGTTCGGGAACCGAAGTTTGCATCCGAAAGGCGAGTTCGTATTGGCTGATGCGAGTGGCAATTTCGGGATCGTAATGTTCTTCGGCGGTGAAACCGTTGAGACGATTGATTTCATCGATGACCTGACGCTGCGTGCTCTGGCAAACGCCGTCGGGATTGCCGACGTAATGAACGGCGTTGCCTTTGGATTGAAACAGCACGCCCTGGAATTTGCTGGCGAGAAAACCGCTCGACCACTGACGCGCGGAGATGGGTTGCAGACCGGATTTGCCGCGAGAGGTGAGGACGACAAAGCCGGGCAGACTATCTGTTTCAGCGCCGAGACCGTAGAGAAGCCACGAACCCATGCTCGGGCGGCCCTTGATTTGCGACCCGCTGTTCATGAAGGCGTGGGCCGGGTCGTGATTGATTTGTTCGGTGTGCATGGAGCGGACGATGCAAATTTTGTCCGCAATGCTGCCGATGTAAGGAAAGAGCGTGGATATTTCCTGGCCTGATTTGCCCCATTTTTTAAATTCACAGAACGGTCCGCGCGCTTTTAATTCTGCGCCCTGGAGTTGCGCGAGTTGTTGACCTTTGGTGAAGGATTCGGGAAAGGGTTTGCCATCGAGTTCTTTGAGTTTTGGTTTGAAGTCGAAACTTTCCAGATGAGAAGGTCCGCCGGCCATGCAGAGGTGGATGATGCGACGGGTGCGGATTGGAAAATGTGGCGGATTAACGATGCCGTGCCATTTGCCTTTTTTTATCACCGCAGCTTGAGCGCCGCGAAGGAGACCCGGATCTAGTAACGATGCAAGAGCGAGGCCGCCCAGGCCATAGGCGGCGTTGCGTAAAAATGTCCGGCGGTTGATCGACTGGACGAACTTCTCCGGATCAAAATGATTATTCATACAATTCTTTCCGCGAATCTCTGTGTTATCTGTGTCTTTGTGTTTAAAGCGATCAACACAAAGACACAGAGAGCACAAAGGCTCACAGAGTTTAATATCGGGTTATCGTTTCGTGCATATTCAAAATGACCCGGCACACCTGCGTCCAGGCCGTCAGCTCGTTTTTATCCAAGGTGCTCGTCGTCGGGGCGATGCCAACGTGCATCAATTTATCGGGGTCATCTTTGTGTTCGGCGACGTTTTGGCGTTGTTGGTTCAAGAATTCCAGGAGGGAGTGTTTTTCGTTTTGTTTGATTGGACGGGCAAGCGCTTTTTCGAAAGCGTAATCGAGACGGCCATCATCGGTTTTAGATTTTTGAAGCAAAACGTTCTGGGCGAACACCCGGGAACATTCGACGAAGGTTGGATCGTTCAAGAGCGTGAGAGCTTGTTGAGGCGAGTTTGAAATGTTGCGGGTGCAGACGGATTCCTCGCGAGACGGCGCGTCGAAGTTGGCCAACATGGGTTGGAGAAAGGTGCGTTGCCAATGCGCGTAAATGCCTCGGCGATATTGGCGGTCGTCTTTGTCAGGATAATAGTCGCGCTCGGGAAATTGGATGTTGGCGTAGTAACCGGCGGGTTGATATGGGAACGCGCTGGGGCCGCCTACTTGCAGGTTGATCAGGCCGGCAATCGAAAGCGCATTGTCGCGAACAAATTCGGCGTCAAGCCGGCGCGGTTCCTGGGCCGAGAGCAGGCGATCGTTCGGATCTTCGTCGCGCATCGGTGAGCGCAGGTTGGATGCCTCGCGATAGGTCGAGGACATGACCATGAGTTTGACCATGTGTTTTATGTTCCAGCCGCTTTCCTGGAATTCGACGGCGAGCCAGTCGAGCAGTTCGGGATGACTCGGGGGATCGCCTTGAGTTCCCAAATCTTCGACCGTCGCGGAAATGCCGGTGCCGAAAAATTGTTTCCACATCCGATTCATGATCGCCCGGGACGTGAGTGGATTATCAGGCGACACGATCCATTGCGCCAGATCGAGGCGGGTGAGTCGGCGATTCGTTGGATTGGGCGGCGCGGGCAGAAATGCGGGAGTGGCGGGTTCGACGATGGGCGCGGAATCATCCTGCCAATTGCCGCGCGGCAGGATGTGCGTGACCATCGGCTCCATTTGTTTGGTGACCATCGTATAAGCGCGACCGTTGCGACATTCGAGAACTTCGCGTTGCCATTTGCGAACGTCCGCAAGTGTGTTCGTATCCCACGCGGTGCTCAGGTAATAAGTCGTTTGCAAATTTGACCGATCGTTTTTGCGAAGTGCCTTGGCTAGTGCATCATTGGCGCCACTCGCCATTGGTGCGGTGGCGGCGAACGGCGAAACAGAAATTCGCAGGGCGGCGACGCCGTTTTCTTTAAAGTCGAGTTTCAAAGTTTCGTTCGTCGACAAGTGGACTGGCTTACTTAAGACCCACACAGCGGTTTGGAGTTCGTTGTCGAGGTCCGGATCGGGTTGCCACATGTCTTTTACGCCGATGACGGATGCGCCGTTGCTAAAGCGGTCCTTTTTGTGGTCGGCCTCGGCGTGATAAAAATCCAACGACGTTTTGTTCGTGCCATTTTCGAGTTTGGCCGTGAACGAAATACTGCTGTCGGTCGGCCGTTTTTTCTTGGTCGGAACGGCAAGTTTTTTATCAGGGACCAGTTCGACGCGAATGGCCGAGAGCCACAAGCCATTACTTAATGGCAACGAAACTTCGGTGTCGCCGGGTTTGCCAACGAATTGAATGTTGCCGCTGGCTTCGATGACAAAGTTAGTGTTTGGAGTGCTGTTCATCTCCTTTTTCACGTATTGGGCCGAGGGCGTCGGTGTGAACCAGCCGTTGGTATGAACTTTCACGAAGTCGGTCGACCACTTGCGCCAGACGTCGAAGTTCTTCTTTTGTTGTTTGTTCATCTTCTTCGATGCGTCGGCGATGGCGGTGTCGATGCGTTTCGTGAAATCGGCCATGCGGGATTTGAGGTAAGGGCTGTCGACTTCGATCTCGGGATAGAAGGGGTGTTCGTTGCCGACGCCTCTCAGTTCGGGATTCGGCGTGTAACCGTAATCGGCGTAGACACCCCACTGTTTCACGTCGGCGAAGAAGGCTTTCATGGAATAGAAATCGCGCGTTTTGAATGGATCGAATTTATGATCGTGACATTCGCAGCAGGCCATCGTTGAACCGAGAAACGCGCCGCTGACGGTGCGGACGCGATCCGCGCCGTATTTGGCGAGATATTCTTTGGGCTGCGCGCCACCTTCGCGGGTCATCATGTTGAGCCGGTTGAAACCGGTGGCGACCAGTTGTTCATCAGTCGGATGAGGCAGAAGATCGCCGGCCAGTTGTTCGATGGTGAATTGGTCGAACGGTTTATTGTTGTTAAATGCGTTGATGACGTAATCGCGATACGGAAAAATGCGTTGATTCTGGTCGCCATGATAGCCGACGGTGTCGGAGAAACGCGCGACGTCGAGCCATGGAACGGCCATACATTCGCCGTAATGCGGTGAAGCGAGAAGACGGTCGACCTGCTTTTCGTAGGCATGCGAACTGTTGTCGCGGAGAAAGGCGTTGAGCTCGTCAAGCGTGGGAGGAAGGCCGGTGAGATCGAGGCTAAGACGGCGGAGCAGGGTGCGTTTGTCAGCTTCGGGCGATGGCGTCCAATTTTTGGCTTCGAGTTGTTGCAGGATGAATGGGTCGATCTGGTTTGATACCCATTTTTTATTTTTGACGGCTGGCAGCGGTGCTTTGACGGGTTTGATATAGGCCCAATGCGGTTCGTATTGCGCGCCTTCAGCGATCCAACGTTTCAAGATTTCTTTTTGTTCGGCAGTCAGTTTCTTGTTCGATTCGGGTGGCGGCATGATCTCATCGGGATCAGTCGAGAAAATGTGGGTGACAAGTTTGCTATCCTCGGGCTTGCCTGGAACGAACGCTTTTTTCTCGATAGCTTGCTCGCGGATATCGAGGCGGAGACCTTTTTTGCGCTGGTTTTTGTCGGGCCCATGGCAGCGGAAACAGTTGTCGCTGAGGATGGGGCGAATGTCGTGATTAAACCGCAGGGGTTCCGCATTTGCGCCGAAGATGAGCGCAGAAATGGCGGACAGCACAATAGCTTTTTTTGGGTAGCCGAACATGGTCAATACGTTAGACGGCACAGACTAATGAAAAATTGCGATGAAACAGATAAAATTTTTTGTATTCCGCCGTGGTGGAAACATGGACCTTGGGTGGGGGATAGCCCCAAACGTAGTTCGCAACCAAAAAGCTGGCCGTTTTACTTCTGCTTCGCTTTGTCAGGCGGAGAATTGGTGGCGGGCGCGCTTTCCTGGACAAAGTTTTCGAGGATGGAGAGGTAACTGTCGAGCATGCCCGAATCGTCGCCAACTTCGCGTTTCATTTGTTTGAGATTAACGATGGATTTCTTGGCTTCCGCGCGAAGGCTATTCATATCCATCTTGCCGTTCATCAGGCCGCTGACCATTTCGTTGAATTTGGCGTTTGCTTCTGGGCCGGCGCCGGCGAGGAATTGCGATTGCACCTGTTTAATGAAGTTAGTATTTCCACCAAGCGCTTTCAGGGAAGCGGCCAGATCAACCTGTCCGTTTGTTAATGCCGCCGAAGCTTGAGGTTGCCCATTCGTAACGGCCAAGGCGACGGCCGTATTCGTGGCTGTGTTCGCGCCAAGAATCACGTTTGTCACTTTGCCGCGCTTCAATTCGATGGTGCCAAGATTTTCGTTTTGTAAAACCAGCGTATTTGAATTGAGCGAAAGGACTTTTCCGATGTAGCGATCGCCATTTTCCATCTCTACCTGGTCAGCGCGGAGCGGCATTATTTGTCCGAGCAAACCAGCTACGATGCATAAGGTGGAAAACATCTTCTTCACGGCAAAGTAAGAGTATCTCGCGGCTGCGGAGGTCGCAAAGGAATAATCGGACGGGAGTTCGTCAACAGTTAGTTGCCGTGAATTGCTTTGCGTTTGCCGCTGTTTTAGCGGTTAAATTTGTAAATGCGTCCTGTTGAATTGATTCGCAAGAAGCGCGAAGGCGAGGAACTTTCCGCGGAGGAAATTTCGTCGTTCATCGGAGCGTTTACTCGCGGCGAGGTGCCGGATTATCAGATGTCGGCCTGGATGATGGCTGTTCTACTGAAGGGCATGACCACGGCGGAAACGGCGGCACTGACGGAAGCGATGTTGCGGTCGGGTAAGGTCATGGACTTGTCGAGTCTCGATGGCGTCAAAGTCGATAAACATTCAACGGGCGGCGTCGGCGATAAGACCTCTCTCATTTTGGCGCCGATTGTGGCGGCAGCGGGGTTGAAGGTGCCGATGATCAGCGGACGTGGTCTCGGACACACGGGCGGGACGTTGGACAAGTTGGAGGCGATTCCGGGTTTTAACGTGAATCTTTCACCCGATGAATTTATTTCAGTTCTTAAGCAGTGCGGTTGCGCGATTGTCGGACAGACGGCGGAGATTGTGCCCGCGGACAAGAAAATGTATGCGTTGCGCGATGTGACGGCGACGGTCGAGAGTCAGTCACTGATTTGCGCGAGCATCATGAGCAAGAAGTTGGCGGAGGGAATCGATGCGCTGGTCTTGGATGTGAAGATGGGGTCGGGTGCATTTATGAAAAAGCAAGAGGACGCGGAGTTGCTTGCAAAAATGATGGTCGATACCGGTGTGCGGATGGGTAAAAAAATGGCGGCGTTGATCACCGATATGGACCAACCGCTGGGCCGGTGTGTGGGGAATTCTTTGGAAGTTTTGGAATGTATCGAGATTTTGAACGGCGACCGAAAACCGATGAGTGAAGATTTGCGATCGCTCTCGCTCGGCTTGTCGGCGTCCATGTTTGTTTTGGCAGAAAAAGTCTCGACGGCAGCGGAAGGAATGAAGCTGGCCGATGAGATGATTATGAGCGGCGCGGCATTGAATTGCTTTCGTGACATGGTGCGGCTTCAGAAGGGCGATCCCGACGCGGTCGATCACACGTCGATGGCGTTCCTGGGCCTGACGCTCGGCTGCGCGCGGTGCCACGATCACATGTTCGACCCGCTGACGCAGAAGGAATACTACCGCGTCCGCGCCGTCTTCACGCCGCACAACGTCCGCACCGACCGCCTGCCGGGCCGCGCGTTGACGGTGGGCGGCCTGCCCCGCGTCTTCGACGCCGACCCCAAAGCGTTGACGCATTTGCTCGTGCGCGGCGATGACCGCACGCCCGGCAAGGAGGCGCTGGCCCCCGGAGTACCGGAGTCGCTGGGCGGCTCATTCGACCCGCGCCCCGTCGGCCTGCCGCGCGAGGCGTAT
>JAICXV010000603.1 GCA_025934545.1 Verrucomicrobiia bacterium | reverse complement strand
GCCCGTACGGGCAGGCTGGAAGCCGAGAAACGCAAAAACAAAAAAGTGTAACCCTGAACATCAAATGTGTTCCCTAGGTATTGAACAAAAAGTTTTACCGATGGTCTGACTGCTCCACTGCTCCTTCGATTGTTGGATGTTGGATGTTGGACGTTGGATGTTGGACGTTGGATGTTGGATGTTGGACGTTGGATGTTGGCCGTTTCCAACCGTCCTCATCGCATCGATTTGGAAACTTTTTCGGCGTCATGCAAGACGCGCAGAATATTCAGGCCGGCAATTTTTTTGATATCGTCGTCGGAATGGCCGCGACGGATCAGTTCGGCAAAAAGGTCGGGATATTTTGAGACGTCTTCCAAACCTTCCGGCGGGCCGTCGAACCCTTCGTAGTCGGAGCCGATACCGACGTGGTCGACGCCGGCGACTTTGCAGATGTGATCGATGTGATTGGCGACGTCGGCAATCGAGGCGTGGTGCGGTTCGGGGTTGGTTTTACGCCACTCGGCCAGGGCGGCGTCGAGTTTGTCCTCGTCTTTGATCGTTTCCTGCAGCCGCTTTTTTTCGCGGTGTTCGGCGCGATACCATTCGCGATTGGAATCGATCAAATATTCGGGATAAAAATTGACCATCATGATGCCGTTATTTTTGGCGAGCATCTTCAGGACGTCGTCGGAAGCGTTTCGCACGTGATCGCAAAGCGCCCGGGCGTTGGAATGTGAAAAAATAACCGGCGCCTTCGAAACGCGCAGCGCGGCTTTCATCGTGTCTTCGGACACGTGCGAAATATCGACGAGCATGCCGAGCCGGTTCATTTCGTGAACGACTGCTTCGCCGAATTCCGTCAGGCCATGATGAAGCGGTTTATCGGTGGCGGCATCGGCCCAATCGATATTTTTGGTGTGCGTCAACGTCATGTAACGCGCGCCCAGATCATAAGTCATGCGCAGAACGGCCAGGGAATTATTGATCGAATGTCCGCCTTCCATGCCGATGAGCGAGGCGATTTTGCCTTTGCGTTGAATGCGTTCGACATCGTCGGCAGTGAGCGCCAATTCGAGTTGATCGGGATATTTCGCGACCAGCCGATGAACGACATCGATCTGTTCCAACACGGCTTGCACGGCGACGGCATTGGTCAGTTCGGGCGGGATATAAACGGACCAAAATTGGCCGCCGACGCCACCGGCGCGCAGTCGTGGAAAATCGGTCACCAGATCGGCTTTCGAGCAATTGGTCCTCAAGTCGACGAGTGAGATGTCGACGCGTTCGAGGGCATTGCTGTGTTTGCGGAATTGCCAGGGCAGATCGTTGTGGCCGTCGATGACGGGGACCTCTTTGAGAATCTCACGGGCCTTCGCGATATTCTTTGGGTCGGGCATAGGAGTGGAAGAAGGCTGCTCCGCCTGGGCGCAAAACGCCGCAGCCAAAACAAGAGTCAACAACAGGCGCATAGGCCATGTTTTAACCGCGGATTACACGGATAGCACGGATAAAGATGAAGGCCAGTCCGCCTCCTCACGTCGGCGGCTACGTCACGACTACTTCATCATGCCGCTTTTGCGGGCGAAATCGAACAGGCCGCCGGCATCGACGACTTCGCGGACGTCGCCGAGCGGTTTGAACGAATAAGTTTTTCCGGTGCCTTCGACTTTGATCGTGTTCTTGTCGAGATCAACGGTGACGACGTCGCCGGTTTTGAGAATGTCGCAAAGGCGATCAGCGCATTCGCACGGATAAAGTTCGCCGGTGGAAACGCAGTTGCGGAAGAAAATGCGGGCAAAGCTTTCGGCCAGGACGACCTGACAACCCGCCGCGCCCATTGCGATCGGCGCATGTTCACGCGAGCTGCCGCATCCGAAATTTTTTCCGCCAACGACGATTGGATATTTGCTCTCCATCTGGCCGGATTCGACATAGCGGGTGGGATAAAGCGAATCAGGCAAGCCAGCCAGCGCGTGACTGCCGAGCTTCACATACTCATCGGGAATGGTCGGAACCAAATTGAGATACTGCGCGGAAATGATCTGGTCGGTGTCGATGTTATCGCGCACCACATAAACAGGCCCGGTAAATACACTTTGCATCCGGCCAATGTGGTTCCAGTGCACGGGCTTTGCAAGAATTTACGAGAGCGCGGCTAAGCCCCTGACGCTCCCGGATTTCGGCTCGACCGCCGTTTCGTTGACAGTGGCACACGAGCTGCTGAAAAGCAGCCGACTTCAGAACTTTTGTGTTTACGTTTCGCGCGACTGCGAAACGCGGAGGCCGGTTGTTCCTTTTTTACGTTTATGTGTGATACGAAGCCAGAGACATGCGCCGTGGCACCATCCGGATGCCGCGACCGCACGGCTTTTTTCACGGCGCGCACCGGATTGCGCGCGCTCACTCAAATAATCCGGCTCGCAACGGTCGCCTTAATCGCTTGCGCCCTGCCCGCCCTGGGCGACGGCGGTAAAGTCATCGTCATTGGCGTGACCGACGGCGCAGGCATTTCCGCGGATTCCGTCAATTCATGGGTTCCTTTGACTGGACCGATTGCCGCTGAAGGTGTGCCGGGCTCCATCGGAACCGGCACGATCACGTTGTCGGCGCCGACCGGTTTTATTTTCAATACGAATTCGCACGTCACGGTCGCGGTCAGCGGCAGCGCAATCGCGACAGAGAATATTAATGGCGTCACGGAAAAAGGATTGATCGACGCAACGTTCGACGCG
>JAICXV010000252.1 GCA_025934545.1 Verrucomicrobiia bacterium | reverse complement strand
TCGCGTTCGTTGAAGCAGTAAAGCAACGTGGCGATTTTGTAGGGAAGAGCCATTATTTTTTTCCGATGCAATAAAGGGTCTTCGCAGCGCGGATAAAAAGACATCCCTGGGCCGCAGCAATCGTTGCGTGAGTGGATTCGCCGCCTTGTTCCATGCTCGCTTTGGAAAGAACCTTGCCATCTTTGGCGTCCATGACGATGGCGGTGGCGTGTTCACTGAAGCAATAAAGTTTGCCGTCGGCTCCAGTCGGTGAGGCGCGGAAGACGTGGCGGATGCCGAGACTTTGTTGCCAAAGAACTTTGCCCGTTTTGGGTTCGAAACACGTCATCATCTGTTTGTCGCCGTCGAGAATGAAAATTTTGTTTTGGTAAAAGAGAGGCGTAGTGCAGTCGGTCGGATAATCTTTATATGTCCATGCGACGCCGGTTTGCGTGATGTCGCCTTTAAGTCCGTCGCGATAAGCGATGACGGGCATGCGTTTTGGGCCGCTAACAACAACCAGGCCGGCCGCAACTAACGGTGACGGCACGATTCGGAAATCCTGCCGATGGGGAGTATTCAAGCCGCCGCCACGCCAAAGTTCGGTTCCGTCTTTGGCGTCGTGGCCCGTAACATAATCGCCACCGACAATGACTATCTCCGTTTTGCCGTTGATCTCACTTGGCATCGGTGTTGAGTACGCTTCTTGCGATTCGCCATTGGCATCGGTCGCGCGGACATGTTTCCAAATGTCTTTGCCGGTTTTTGGATCCACGCATAACAAAAAAGATTCACGCGCCGGACGTCCGTCGAGGACATGGGAGTAGCCTTCGGGAACGGGATTTTGCTGGAGAACCTGAATGTAGAGGCGGCTTTTGTAGAGCATAGGGCTACCGCCATAGAGCCACATGATGGAAAACTTGCCGTTTTCCTTGCAAAGATTGCGCGCCCAAAGTTGTTTGCCGGAAAAATCATACGCGGCGAGATCGCCGGTGCCGAACATGACCCAAACGGTTTTGCCATCAGTCACTGGTGATGGCGAGGCCATGTTGTTTCGACCACTTATCCTGTCCCCGGTGCCCACTTGTTTTTGCCAGCGGACTTTTCCGGTTTTGCGGTCGAGACATAGGAGCAGCAGATTTTTCTCGGCATCAGGGCTTGTCACGAAAACGAAATCGTTCCAGACGGCGGGTGTGGCATGACTCGCGCCGGGCATCGGCGCTTTCCACAAAACGTTCTCGGTGGCGCTAAATGTGTCGGGGAGATTTTTTTCGGTCGTCGAACCGTTTAGGAAAGGTCCGCGCCATTGCGGCCAATTTTCAGCGCGAGCCTGCCACGTGAAAGCGCAGCAGAGCAGCGCGAGAAGCATTTTGCGGTTCATAGCTTAAAGCATTTGAGTGAGGAAGCGCATACCGGCGCAAGAAAATTAACACAGGACGCTTTGCGTTTCACGCGAACTGACTATCTTACTGCGATGACTTTAGACGACGCATTCAGGGATGTGGCCTCGCAACGCGGCCAAAAGACCGCGCTGTTTTGGGGCGAAGACAAGTTTTCGTATGCGCAGCTTTTCGCCCAATCGCTTTGGGTTGGGCAGCAGTTGATCACGCAATTCGGGGTTAAACGAGGCGATCGTGTTGCGCTTTGGTTGAAGAATTGTCCGCAGTTCGTGCCGGCGCTTTTTGGAATCTGGGACGTCGGCGCAGTTGCTGTGCCGATCAATAACTTTCTGAAACCGGCGGAGGTTGGCTACATATTGGCCGATAGCGAAATCGATGTAATCATCACTGACGCGTCGATGGCAGAAAGCGTTGCCAAACTAAAAACCGAACGCGCAACGGTTCGCGCATTCAACATTGAGGATATCCCGACCGAAGCCGGCGGTTATTTTGCGGCGTCCGAGGAGGGGAAAGATTCAGACCTGGCGGTCATTATATACACATCTGGCACGACCGGTAAACCCAAAGGGGCGATGCTCACGCACGCCAATCTGATGCATAACGTAAAGAGTTGCGCGAAGGTTTTGGAATTGGTTGGCGAAGACCGGATCGTCGTGCTGCTGCCTATGTTTCATAGTTTTATGATGACGGTAGGCATTCTGCTGCCATTGCTCGTCGGAGGTTCGATGGTGCTGATCAAGTCCGTGCATCCACCAAAAAATATTGTGCAGGAAATTGTGCGGCATCGCGCCACAATCCTTCCGGCGGTTCCACAGTTTTTCCGGATGTTGACGCATGGCGGGTTGCCGCCCGAGGTGCCATTGCGATTGTGCATCAGTGGCGGAGCGCCTTTGCCGGCGGAGATTCTGCGCGAGTTCACGGAAAAATTCCCAATTCCGTTGTTGGAAGGTTATGGATTGAGCGAGGCGAGTCCGGTGGTTTCGTTCAATCCGATCCACGGCCCGTGGAAAGCCGGCTCGATTGGCGTGCCCGTTCACGATGTGGAAGTGTCGGTACAAAACGATAAGGGCGAAATTTTACCACCAAAAACAACTGGCGAGATTTGCGTGCGCGGCGGCAACGTGATGCAGGGCTATTGGAAACAGCCGCAGGAAACAGCGGAGGCGATTCGTAACGGCTGGCTGTTGACCGGCGACATCGGGCACATGGATGACGATGGTTACTTTTACATCACTGATCGCAAGAAAGACATGCTGCTGGTCAACGGCATCAACGTTTATCCGCGAGAGATTGAAGAGGTGCTCTACACATTTCCGGGGGTGAAAGAAGCTGCGGTGATTGGAGTCGCGGACCCACGCAAGGGCGAGCAACCGGTGGCGTTCGTTGCGGCGAATGATGGACAACAATTAGATCATGCGACGATGCTGCAGTTTGTGCGTGAGCGATTGGCCGATTACAAAACGCCAAAGAAGATTGTTCAGTTACCGGCCCTGCCGCGAAACGCCACGGGAAAAATTCAAAAAACCGCTTTGCGCGAGCTACCCATTTAAGGCTCGGCCTTTGAACAAGGCATTTCGACTAATGTCGAACTGTGACCACCGCACGCCTGCGGATTGGCTTGCTTATCGTGAATGTCTCAATGCAACCTGATGATTGGATGACGCCTGAAGAATCGTCAAAAAAGCGGACGCTCAGATTGTGTCCATGGCTCGTTGCCATACTCGCTTTAGTGTTCTATGGGGTAACTCTGCATCATTGGGTTTCTCTGACCAGCTTGCCCTGGGTCGCGAAAGTGACGGGGTGGGACTGGCATCCGACCTACCTGCCCTGGCGGCAGACGATGATTACACCGCTTTATTCGGCGTTCATGTATCCATTTGGATTGCTGCCGCGCAGCGTTCAGCCGATTGCGCTGAATTTTCTCTCCGCAATTTTTGCAGCGCTCACGCTTGCGATCTTGGCGCGTTCGGTCCGTTTGCTACCGCATGACCGGACGCGCGAACAACGGCAGCGTGAAGGTGGAGAATTTTCATTATTGTCGAACAAGTTCGCATGGCTGCCGGCGACACTCGCTGTGCTGGCGCTCGGTTTCGAACTCTCGTTCTGGGAAAACGCCACGGTGGCGACAAACGAGATGCTCGATCTGTTGATTTTCGCGTATCTTATCCGGTGCCTGCTCGAATATCGCATTTCCCAAAAGGAATCGTGGCTGACGAAATTTGTTTTCGTTTACGGCCTCGGGCTGACGAATAACTGGGCGTTACTCGGTTACTTTCCATTCTTTCTCATCGCGCTCATTTGGATCAAAGGCACGGGTTTTTTCAATGTGCGTTTCCTGGCGCGCGCGATTGGATTCGGGCTGTTGGGGTTGATCCCCTATCTGATCATGGCGCTGGTGGGGAGCAATGCGTATGCGGGCGGATCGTTTTGGACTCAGCTCCATGCTCATTTGGCGCAACAGAAATTTATTTTACTCTCCACACCGCGGTCGCCTGCGATTGTGTTGTCGATCCCGACTGTGCTCGCGCTGTTGTTCGCGGGCATTCGCTGGCCGTCGTTCCACGGTGAAGTCAGCGCCGCCGGCATCATGTTCACCAATTTCATGTTCAGGTTGGTGCACATCGTGTTCTTTATTTTCGCGGTGGCTTACTTTTTCGATTTCAAATACAGCCCGCGCATGCTCGCCCAACACACGTCGCTGTTGACGTTTTATTATCTTGCCGCGTTGAGCATCGGTTACTTTGGCGGGTATATCGTTTTGGTTTTTGGCCAACCACCGGCGAAAATTCACGAGCCGGCGCCGGGGGCGGTGCGTGGATTGCAGTTGTTAATTTTTGCGCTGCCATGGGTTGCGCTGGTTGCGTTGCCGATCGGGTTGCTGGCGGGTCTTCCCTACAAATTGCGCGACGGAAACTGGCAGCGCATCCAGGCCGAACACGCGCCGGTTCTCGAACAATTCGCAGTCACGACCGCGCAAGCGTTGCCAGCTCAGACGCAGGTTGTGTTGAGTGATGATGTGGGCCGGTTGCAATTGGTGAAAGCCGGCTGGGAAAAAGTTCATGGCGCAAACGGCCCGGCATTCGTCGAGTCAAGCTCCCTTGGAGTAGGCGATTACATCTGGTATCTCGGACGGAACCACATTCAATTCGATGCGGCCGCCCACGATCCACAGCGTCCCAAGTTTTATACGCGACTTGGTGAAATCCAGGTGCTGCAGAAGTTGCCGCAGCCGGTTTATTATCTGGAACCGAGTTTTGGCGCGTTCTTCGAACGTTTTTATCTGAAACCGGCCGGGCTGGTATATCAACTGACCAGCCTGCGTGAGCACTCGTTATTGCCACCCCCGATGACCGAACCAGAAATCGCGGTGAACATCAATGCGTGGAAAGAGTTCATGGCGGGCAACGGCAGTTTCGCAGCGCGGCTGGCGAAAAAAAGTTTTGATGCCTCATACGTCGCTTCACAATCCTCGCGCTCGGCGAACCAGATAGCGGTGCAATTGCAGCGCGAGAAACATTTAACGGAAGCGAATGTGATGTTTGCACATGCGGCGGCGCTCAATCCGCAGAATGTCATCGCGCGGATCAGCCGGGATTTCAATGCGCATCTGCGCGCGGGCAAC
>JAICXV010000243.1 GCA_025934545.1 Verrucomicrobiia bacterium | reverse complement strand
TTGCTCAGCTTCTGCCATCGTTACCATCCCACGGGACAGGTCGGTGGCGATTTTTTCAATGTGCTTCCGCTGGCGGGAAATAAAGCGGGTTTGTTTATTTGCGACGTGATGGGACACGGAGTTCGTTCCGCTCTCGTGACGGCAATGGTGCGAGCCTTAGTCGAAGAGTTGCGCACGATCGCGCTCGATCCTGGCGCCCTGTTGACGCGAATTAATCATGACCTTCGCGCGATTTTGCAACAAACGGGCACGCCTGTGTTCACGACAGCATTTTATCTCGTCGCGGATCTGGAAAAACGTGAAATGCAATTTGCCAATGCAGGTCATCCACGACCTTTCCTCATTCATTCGAGCAAAGTGGTCGAAGTGTTGAAAGGCGCGGACGGCAAATCCTGGCCGGCGCTGGGGCTGTTTCAAGATACGGTTTATCCGACGTCGCATAAAGAAATTCAGCCTGGTGATACCGTGATGCTTTTTACCGACGGTTTGTATGAAGTCGAGGCGCCCAATGGCGAACAGTTCAGCCAGCAGATGCTTTTTGATGCGGTGCAAAACCATCCCGGGCTCGCTTGCGGGGATTTGTTTGACGCCATTCTCAAAGACATCGTGCAATTCTCCGGCAGCGCAGATTTTGCCGACGACGTCTGCTTGGTTGGCATGGAAGTGTCGAGAAAACTGAAATAACTCGGTGTTCTGATTACTCGGGCTTCGTTACCGGTTACTTCTAATTGGTTCAGCGTTCTCCTTATATTGACAGTTTGATTTCCGAGGGTGACTTTCTAGCGGAGGGTTTTTATGCACACATCCGGGAGAATGGTTTTCACGATGACTTTATTGGCGGCGGCGACGCCGTTTGTTTTGCCGCGAGTCCTTGCGCCGTCACCGACGCATAATGCGCACCCGGCAGCGATTGACAACGCGCACCCGGCGAACATGGGGAACACCCATCCAGCGGATTTTGGCAATACGCATCCCGCGGACTTTGGCGATACACATCCAGCAGCGGATGTGCACTCTGCGTTTCCCACGGAACGAAACCAACTCGGCGACGAAGAAAATGTGACAATTGACCCGTCGCAGGTGCACGGAAATGTCACGTTTGCCTTTCCGCACGCCGCTCATGTGACGATTGTGCTGCCCGACGGCGTGCAATTCGCCGTCAACGACACGCGCGGACTCGATCGACAACAAGTGGCTTCGGGAAATCAAAGTGGGTTTCCCGGGTTCGCTCCCTTGGTTCCACGGGTGTTGCAAACCAATATAACGGTGAATCCTGGAGCGCAGGTTATAACTAACTTCCGCGCGCAAAATGGGTTGATTGAAGCGCCTGGGGTCGCAGTCGTCACTAACCAAACGCAAAATCCGTTGAACGAAGCAGCAGGGGCTCAAGCGCCCGCGCATCGACGCGATTCCCGGCAGAATCGGTGATAGCCGACGTCAGCGAGAAATCAGCAAACGTTCGCACCGCCACACCGTCAGCCGATCTGTTCGTTGTGAGCGAACAAGAACTCTTCCACCACGCGACCGCTGATCAAATGCTCCTGGATGATTCGCTCCAAAACGGTTGGAGTGCATGAGTGGTACCAAACGGCTTCGGGATAAACGACGGCAATTGGGCCTTTAATACAAACGCGCAAACAATTGGCCTTGGTTCGGTAAACAACGTTTTCTGCTCCAGACAGATTAAGCTCCTTCAGTCGGCGTTTAAGATATTCCCACGACTCGAGTCCTTGCTCTTTGGAACAACATTTCGGAACGGATTGATCGGCGCACAGAAAAATGTGGCGTTTATATTCCTTTAGTCCGTAGGTTTCTACTGCCGCGGCCAGTTCGTCGTTTTGTTTTACAGAAGACATGCGCTAAATTCGTTTGCATGAGCAAGCTACCGAATGCCGAGGAGCACCGCAAAGCGGATTATCCGATTGAACCTTTATTTATAAAACGCTGGTCGCCACGTGCGATGAGTGGGGAATCGCTGAGTGACTCGGAGATCATGAGCTTGTTTGAGGCTGCGCGCTGGGCGCCGTCTACCTACAACGAGCAGGAATGGCGTTTCCTCTACGGTCGCCGTGAAACAGCTCACTTTCAGACGTTTTTGGATTTATTGATGGAAACGAATCAGGCGTGGTGCAAACACGCGGCGCTGCTTTGTGTTGTGCTCGCGCGAAAAGTTTTTACGCACAACGGCAAACCGAATCCGGTGCATCTTTTCGACGCGGGGTCAGCTTGGGAGAATCTTGCTCTGCAAACGGCCCGTATGGGACTTGTCGCACATGGCATGGCTGGATTTCATTTTGAAAAGGCGCGCACGGTTTTGAAAGTGCCTGATGAATTTGCGGTTTGCGCCATGTTTGCGGTTGGGCGCCCTGGCAATCCAGATGAACTGCCGGCCGAATTGCGCGAGCGCGAAAAACCGAGTGGACGGCGTCCGGTTCAACAGACTGTTTGCGAGGGGCCGTTCGGCGGGACGCTGGCGCGTTAATAGACTTTGAGCAGATTTGGTGACGTGGAGCGCGTCAGGTAATCGCCCAAAATGTAGCCAAACATGATCACCAGCCAAATAAACCCGGCAGCAACAAAGACCCATGTCAGCCGTTTTTCATATTTGACGTGCATGAAAAACAGGAGGACCAGCGCCATCTTGGCAAAGGCAATGCCGAGCGCGACGACATTGTTAAAGACGCCGAGATTTAATTCAGCGGCTGCCCACGTCGCGAACAACAAAATGAGTAGGGCGACCCAAACACCAAAGTAGAGTTTTTTTGGAACGTGAGTTGTGTTCATGCGGAATAGCGGTTGATGAGGTAGAGCAGGGGATACAGGAAAATCCAAATGATGTCGACGAAGTGCCAATAGAGCCCGGTCATTTCCACGGGAGTATGGTATTCCGGCGAGTACTTGCGTTTGGCCGCCATTCGAGCAATAAACGACATGACGCCGACTCCAACCGTGACGTGCACAGCATGGACGCCCGTCATGATCCAATAGAGAATCCAAAAGATTTGCGAAGCGTGCGGGAGTTCCGGTTTGAAATGTGGACCCGGCCAGAGATGTTCATCGAGGTCGTCGTGATATTCGAAGCCTTTGATGACGAGGAATGCGAGCGCAAAGAGGATCGTGATGGCGATGAATCTGACAACGAGCTTGTTGTTCCCTTCTTTGGCCGCATGAACAGCCAGGGCCATCGTTAAACTGCTGGTGAGAAGGATGGCGGTGTTGACGGTGCCATAAAGCACAATCGTGTGATGGCTTGCCAGAGCGAAGGCCTCTGGAAAAATGGTGCGGTAGACAATATAAGCCACGAACATCACACCGAAGAAAAGGATTTCGGTCGAGAGAAATGCCCACATGCCAAGTGTCGCCGCCTGTTTTTGCTGCGGCATTTCCTCATAGGGCATCGCTAAGGTTGGAGACGCGCTATCCATGAACCATTTCCTCCTCGGCTTCGGGACAGTATTGGTAGGGTGGGCCTGTGACGATCGGCGGTTCCTTGAAATTATGTTTGTCAGGCGGGGATGTGGTTTGCCATTCGAGTCCGGTGGCGTTCCACGGATTTTGGGGCGCGCGCTTGCCGTGTTTGAGCGACCAAATCAGATATATGCACGGAAGAATGTAGGCGGCGCCGAGGATGGAAGCGCCAGCCGTCGAGAGCACATTATAAATCTGAAACTCGGGTGAATAGGCATGGTAACGTCGCGGCATTCCCAGATAACCGACGATAAATTGCGGGAAGAACGTCAGGTTAAAACCAATGAACGAAACCAACGCGGCGAGTTGACCGAGTTTTTCGGGATACATTCGACCCGTGATTTTCGGCCACCAATAATGAAGGCCGCCCAGAAAGGCCAGCACCATGCCGCCAACCATGATGTAGTGAAAATGGGCGACGACAAAGTAGGTGTCGGTGACATGCACATCGAATCCAAGCGCGGCGAGAAAAAGTCCAGTCAAACCACCAATGGTAAAAAGGCCAATGAAACCGAGTACGTAGATCATCGGCGTCTCAAATGAAATCGATCCGCGATAAAGCGTCATCGTCCAGTTGAAAACTTTGATCGCAGAGGGCACAGCGACGAGGTAACTCAACAGTGAAAAAACGATTCCAGCGAAAACCGATTGTCCGGCGACGAACATGTGATGGCCCCACACGAGAAAGCCAAGGATGGCGATAGCAACGGAGGAGAAGGCGACAAATTCGTATCCGAAGATGGACTTTCGAGAGAAACACGTGATCACTTCGCTGACGACCGCCATCCCAGGCAGAATCATGATGTAAACGGCGGGATGCGAGTAGAACCAGAACATGTGTTGGAAGAGCACCGGGTCGCCGCCGAGTCGAGGATCGAAAATACCGACGCCCCAAAGTCGTTCGATCGACATCAGCGCGAGCGTCATCGCCAGGACTGGAGTGGCTAGCACCATGATAACGCTGGTCGAATACATTGACCAAATAAACAACGGCAAACGAAACCACGTCAGCCCCGGCGCGCGCAATTTGTGAACTGTGACTATAAAATTTAAGCCGGTGATGATTGAGCTAAATCCGGTGATGAAAACCCCGGCTGCAAGTGTCGTAACATGTGAGTTCGAGTAAGTGCTGCTGTATGGCGTGTAAAATGTCCAACCGGTGTCGGCGCCTCCGAACACGACCGAGTAGATTGCGAACATCCCGCCGATATTAAACAGATACCAGCTAAACAAATTCAGCCGCGGAAAGGCGACGTCGCGCGCGCCAATCATCATCGGTAGCACGAAATTTCCCAGGACGGCGGGGATCGACGGAATGAGAAAGAACCAAACCATGAGTGTCCCGTGAATGGTGAAAAGACGATTGTAAGTTTCAGATGTGACGAGGTCGCCAGCCGGGGTGAGGAGTTCGATGCGCATTAACGCTGCCGCAATGGCGGCGATGGCGAAGTAAAAAAGGATCGAGAATAAGTAGAGCAGCCCGATGCGTTTGTGATCCGTGGTCAGCAACCAACCTTTGAGGGTGCGCTCTTCGGACAGATAATGTTTTGGCGGTTCGTCCTGGACGAACGCTTTCCATGTGCTCAACTGATCGGTCGCGTTCATTTTCTTTGGAAAGTGATAGGTGT
>JAICXV010000651.1 GCA_025934545.1 Verrucomicrobiia bacterium | reverse complement strand
TTGGCGTCCGGTTTCGACGAGTGGCGTGGAAGTAGCGGAGTAGTTGTGGTTCAAACGAATGACCCAATCGCGATAGGCGCTGCCGAAACTGAGGTGCAACGCCTGATCGAGGTGATCGCTGAATTTGCTGCTGGAATAAGAATACCAGGTCGGCGTGTAATCGACGGTCCAATGTGATCCTAGTGAAAGCAGAAGGCCGGGGGAAACTTCGTGAATCGCGGTTTTTGTGTCAACGCCGGGTTTCGCTGGGATGCCGTCGCCATATAGAAAGCGGTAAAGGAAATGCGGACGCGCTTCGATTTCACCCCACTGAAACGGGGTCGGTGACGGCGCCACGCCGAGAGAAGCATCGGGAACCGGGATTGTGCCGACATCATTGGCGCCGAAACTTTGGGTGGCGGCGGCGGTCGGAGCAGCCGTCGGCGGTGGCGAAAGCACGTCTTGCGCGCGGGAAGCGCAAGTGAGCACGAGAGAGCAACACAGGACGCGTAAAACTTGGTTCATGTCAGTTGGTTGTGCAGACATTTTTACGAATTAGCCAAACGGGTATCATGCCAAGCCGATGCTCGGAGAACAAAGCTATTTTCTGGTCCCAAGGCCGCAGCCGACCCGGCGTGTCTAACCGCCCAACGGACGATTGAAATCAGCAATATTAAGTTGGTCGACCGGTTTTTCCCACCATTTGGAAGCGAGAAGGTCGTCGATCACTTTTTTGGGGAAACGGTAGCGGATTATTTCCGCGGGGTTACCGCCAACGATGGCGTAGTCGGGGACGTCTTTAGTGATGACGGCCCCTGCCCCGACGACGGCGCCGATGCCGATGCGTTTGCAGCGAGGCAAGATGATGGCGCGTTCGCCGATCCAGGCGTCGTGTTCGATGGTGAGATGACTGAATTCCATCGAGTCTTTTGCCAAATAACCGAGTTTGCTATTGAAGAAAAATGGATGCGTGGAGATGCGGTCGAGCGGATGGTTACGCACAAGAATCGAAATGCCGGATGCGATTGAGACGTATCGGCCAATCGTGACGTGCGGTGGGAAAGCGCCTGGAACGAAACACTCACCGTAACTGTAAGCGCCGATCTCAATCCCGTAGCGTGCTTTCACGATCCGCCGCGCCGTTGAAGAATAGAATTGTCCGCCTTCGAGTTTCAGCGCGATTTTTAAGCAGATGCGACGGACTTTGGGCAGCGCAGAGACGGCGACGAGCAAGCCGGCAAACATTGAGGTGCGAAGGCTCATGGCAACGGTCTGACGCGATAAAATGATGGGCTGATGGTCGGATTATCGGTTTTGAAATCGACACCGCCGGAACTGAGTATGGGCGAACCAACTGCGGACCACGTTTGAGTCGTAAGGTCAGCACACGATTCGACCTGATAGGACACATTCGACTGACCGCGCCAGGAAATTTGCAGTTGCTGCGGCGCGGAGGAGGTCAAGGTGACGGCACGCGCAGCTTGATAGAGGGCTTTGACTTCGTTCGCGGAAAGAGTGCGATTGTAGATTCGGACATCGTCCATCCTCCCGGCGAAATAACCATCGTTCGGATAGGCGTCATCTCCCCATTGCGGCGTGCCGTTGTGACAGAACGCACCGACGCATATCCATCTCATGGCCTTGCAACCGTACACACGGAGATAGGGCACACCGACTGGACCGTTGGTGAACGGTACACCATCAAAATACGAAGTGGCGATGTTGGAAGCACAATCGATGGTGGCGGTGTAAAGATGCAGGCGCGTCGTCATGAAGTTCGGCCCGTCATTATTCGGCCAAGTCAGAATTTGGAGGGCACCTCCACTGGCCGGAAAGACCCAAAACCGAAGGAAGTTTTCGAAATTCCCGTAGCGGCCAAAGCTCCAGGAGTTCGATCCACTCGGGAATTGAAATGAATTGCTGAGCAGTGAGTAATTGTAACCGCAGTCCAGAATGGAGACGACGGCATTGGTATTTGGAGCAAACTGCAACCACGCGCTGAACGTAGCGTTGGTCATGTTGAGGAGGCCATTGAGATTCGTGATGGCGGCGTATTGCGACATCGGCTGGAAGGTGCCGAAAGTATTCACATAGGTAAACTGCGCAGCAGTCCCACCGAATGTGCCGTTGGTATAGGTCAGATAATTGGTGGTGTTAAATTGGATGCCATGATTGCCGTAACCGCTGCTGTCAAAAACAGTGTTGTTGGTCGGTTGCGTTTCGAAGTCGTAATGTAAGACGAGGTTCGGATCGTTCTCGAGAATACCACCAGCGCGCGATGACGTCGCCCAAACGAGAGCGAGCAAAGCAGCCAACAGCATTTTGGTTGAAGAACGCATGAGTTGCCGATTTATTGCCCGATTTCGCAAGGGCCAACACTCCATTTTACCGGACGGGCGTTGCCAAAAAAGTCATTTTTGAAGGAGTTCAGGGCCTCGCCGCGACCAGTCAAAATGCTGTTCGGCAAGAGATGAAAAT
>JAICXV010000508.1 GCA_025934545.1 Verrucomicrobiia bacterium | reverse complement strand
GTATCCGTTCTCGAGAAAGGGCGTGCACAACACAGCATTAAGGTGGGTGGTGTCCTTTTCGCTCGCCTTCTGTGTCTTCCAGATTTCTTTCGCCGCAGGTGTGTCTTTGCTCAATCGCAGCATATCAGACCCGCTGTAAAATGAAGTTACCAGCAGCAAGTCATTCATCTGGCGCGGCGTCGCGATGGACATCCCCATTTTGCAGACGAACGGCATCGACCAGTAAACTTTGCCCGTTTCCGGATCCAGTGAGTTGATCGATTCCGGATTCCAAATGATAACTTGCCGTTTTCCACCACTCGTGATGATCACTGGCGAGCTATAACCCGGCTCTTTTGCCGTGAGCGCCTTCCAGGATTCCTTCCCGGTAATCTTATCGTACGCTACCACCGTGCTCCCCTCGCCGGCGGCGATGCAGATGAGCCTGCCACTGTCGTCCAAAATTGGATGCCCGGCCCATCCCCACATGGGCGTTTTCACGTAATATTCTTTTTTGAAATCGTGCGACCACTTCACCTTGCCGTCGGCGGCGCTCAGGCAATAAAGATTTCCTTCCGCGCCGAGTGAATAGACCAAATCACCTGCCACAAGCGGCGCCACTCGCGGGCCGGCTGGATAACTCATGGTGTACGGACAATCGTATTCAAACTTCCAAAGTTCTCTCCCCGTCGACTCGTCCAGGCAAAGAATTCGTTCCGTCCCTTTGATGATTCCGCGCTGAAACGGATCCTGTGGATTATTCGCCCCGGTCGCGAGTTGGCGGTCTGTAACATATACGCGTCCATTCGCCACGCTAGGCCCCGAATAACCACCACCGACAGGTGTGCGCCAAAGCACCGGAACGCCGTTGCTCGGGAACTTCTCGACGATTCCCGTTTCGCGCCAAACCGAATCCCGTTTCGGTCCGAGCCACTGCGGCCAATCATCCGCGAAAGCGACTGAGGATGCACACGTCAACACACCGATCGCGATTGCTGTCTTCAATGACTTATCTCGTTTGGTCAACATGCCATTAGTATACAATCACCTTGCTCCTGCGCGAGATCGAGTGAAAGCCGCGGATGCGATCAAGGGGCAATTCTTCGGCATGGCGATCCAGAGTTCATTTGGAAGTCTCTATCTCGATTACCGAAGCCGAATAGGCCGGAAGTTTTACCATTCGCTGCACGAGTGGAAGTTCGACGAGGTCCACGCGCTTCGGCGCTGACCAATGATTCATCACATCCGGTTGGCGAGCATCCAAACTGTCGCACACGGCCAAGGCTTTCAGGTTAGCCTCTCCGGATATTGCTGCAGCGGTTGGCGAGACTTCCATCGGCTCCCCCTTGGAATTGACGATGAAAACCGCGATCGCTTTTCCGTCATCGGATGCGCAAGCAATCGTATCCAGCCCCTCGGGCGCTTTCTCCACTTGCAGCGGCACTGGTTTGACGTGCTCGGCGTACAGTTTCATTACGTAGTAACTGGGGCGTTTCAGTAAACCGGACGGGATCGTTTCGATGATGCCGCTGCCGAAGCTGTTCGCCAGGTTTGAGCGACAGGCGATTTCCACCTTGTCCGAATGCTTCATCAGCAGATTCAAATAGCGCGCGTTGAGCAGCGCGGTTTCAAGGGTCAGAAATTTGCCGCGCAACAATCCCCATGCGCCACCGCTGATATTCCACTCCGTCACAGCGATCTTAACGTGGTTGCATCCGGGAGTGCCCCGAATCATTCGGCCCAGGTTCAGGAAATCCTGGTCGCAGATGGCAAAATCGGGTGTGTAATGATGAGGGCAAATAAATGCAATTTCTTCACCGGCGCGCTCCAAAAGCTTCTCCGACGGAAATGAGCACAGGCACAAGACAGATGGATCGACCTGTTTCATCTTGCGACAAAAATCGGTAATTGCATTCAGATATGCGGGGTCGTCGCCTCCAATTTCGTTGCCTATTTGCCAGAATTTCACTTGGTAAGGGGCGCGATGTCCGTTTTCGGCGCGCTTGCTGCCCCAACTCGAATCGGTCGTGCCATTGCAATACTCGACCAGATCCGCAGCGTTTTGTGCCCCATCCGAAAAACTGAGACAGATAAGCGGTTGCGCGCCGGTCAGTTCGCAAAATCGACAAAACTCATCGATGCCGACGTCGTTCGAGTCGATCCGGCCCCAAACCTTGTTAGGAAATGGAACTCTAGAATCCCGATCACCAATGCCATTCTTCCAACGATAACCACCAGGATCGCAAACCGAACCTCCCCAGCGCAGCACCGCAGGATGCGCTTCCTTCACAGCCGCGACGACGTCTGGCCGCCAGCCAAGCAAATTATCGATTGGCATGAGAGAGACTTTGTCCACGTACAGATTGCCCGGTTGATCAAATGTCAGTTCGAAGACCGCTTGATCCGTTTCACCCGCGGCAAGCGGATCGCATCAATCCGCCTCCTCACGTCGGCGGCTACTCATGTTCATTTGCGCCAGTCCGCGCATTCGTGCTAAAAATTCTGCGGCATTATGGAATACGAAGCGGTCATCGGCCTTGAGACGCACGTTCAGCTCAAGACCAAATCCAAGATGTGGTGCGGGTGCGCGAATGAATTTGGCGCGCCGCCGAACACGCATGTCTGCCCCGTTTGCCTCGGCTTGCCCGGCGTGCTGCCGTTCGCGAACGAAGAAGCGCTGAAGCTCACCACCCTCACCGGTTTCCTGCTGAACTGCACCATTCCGCCGTACGCAAAATTTGACCGGAAGAATTATTTCTATCCGGACATGCCGAAGAATTATCAGATCACGCAATACGACAAACCCTCAACGGCGGGCGGCTATGTGGATTTCGAATTTCAAAACGCCATTTCACGAGTGCGGATCACGCGCGCGCATCTGGAGGAGGACGTCGGCAAAAACTTTCATTTCGATCGGAACAGCGGCGTGGATTTCAACCGAGCCGGTGTGCCGTTGATGGAAATCGTATCCGAGCCCGACATTACCAGCGCTGACATGGCTTATGACTATCTGAACGCGCTCAAGGACATCCTTGTGTACGGCGGCGTGAGCGATTGCGACATGGAGAAGGGGATGGTCCGTTGCGACGTGAACGTCAGTGTGCGGCCGAAGGGGCAAACGGAGTTGGGAGCGAAGATCGAAATCAAAAACATGAACAGCTTCAGCGGCGTGCGCAAAGCGCTGGAGTATGAGATTCCACGGCAGATTGAAATCGTGAAAAAAGGCGGAAAGCTGATTCAATCGACTCGGCGTTGGGACGATGTCGCCGGTATC
>JAICXV010000610.1 GCA_025934545.1 Verrucomicrobiia bacterium | reverse complement strand
GCCTGGCGCAGTGGCGAATGGTCGCGCCGTTGTTGCCAATGTTTCCCGCGACGCGCACTAATGATCTCACGTGGACTGGCGGCACGAACGCGGCGACGATGCACATGCCGCGCGCCGTAGTGGAGCGTTGGTTGGGCGGATTGATCCCCGAGCTGACGCCCTCGAAAGACAATCAAGGCAATGGCAATGTTGTCACGGAAGTCACGCGCAACAGCGCTACTGATTACACGGTGGTGCGGAATTCGCAGCTCGGCTTTACGGGCATTGAAGTGATGTTGCTCTCGCATTGGTTGTCCGACACGCCCATCGCGGAAGTCGCGCATCCCGGAATGCCTCTTACGATGCCGCACAAAGGCACGAAGAAGTTGCGCAAGTAACCACGACGTTCCTATGCTCAAATTGGGCGTTAACATCGATCATGTCGCGACGTTGCGCGAGGCGCGCTATCGCGGACTTGCGAAAGGCGAGCCTGATCCGATTGGTGCCGCAATTCTTTGCGAAGCGGCCGGTTGTCACGGCATCACCGCACATTTGCGCGAAGACCGTCGGCACATGCAGGATCGCGACATTACGAAACTGCGTGAAGTGGTGAAGACGCGGCTGAATCTGGAAATGGCGAATTCGACGGAGATCGTTGCGTTCGCGCTGAAATTAAAACCGGATATCGTCTGTATCGTTCCGGAACGGCGTCAGGAGGTAACGACGGAGGGCGGACTGGACGCCGCCGGGAATCGTGCGGCGTTGACGGAGACGACGAAGAAGATGAAAGACGCGGGTATTGAAGTCAGCCTGTTCATTGCTCCAGATTCTGCGCAAGTCGAAGCTTCTGCACAAATCGGCGCGCAATTCATCGAGCTACACACTGGTTCGTTCGCCGAACACTTTGATGATTCCGCTGCGCGAAAACATGAACTGGACCGATTGATTGCCGCATCGAACCAGGCGCATCGACTCGGCCTTAAAGTCAACGCCGGCCATGGTTTAAATTACAAAAACACGGAGACGCTGTTTGCCGTGCCGCATCTGGTCGAATTGAACATCGGCCATAGTATTATCAGCCGCTCTGTTTACGTCGGGCTGGATCGTGCTGTGCGGGAGATGCTCGGCATTATGGAACGGTCCGATTACCGCGATTTGTTTCACGGTGCAAACTTCTAGCTCCTGTGATTTTAGGCACTGGCATCGACATCATCGAAGTCGAACGCATCGAAGCGTCGTACGAAAAATTCGGCGAACGATTTCTCAACCGCATTCTTGTGACCGGTGAGATGGAGTATTGTCTGTCACATAAGAAGCCCGGGCCATTTCTCGCGGCTCGTTTCGCGGCGAAGGAAGCTGTTTCAAAAGCCTTTGGCACCGGTATCGGCGCGCAACTCAGTTGGCAGGACATCGAGGTGAAACGTAAAGAATCCGGTGAACCTTATGTGGTGATGCACGGGAAAGGCGCTGAGTTGATGAAAGGACGCGGCGCGCGCATCGTGCACTTGACGATCAGTCATACCGAAAAGCACGCGACGGCGATGGCGATTCTGGAATCGTGATCCCGCGGGATCGTCTTGGGTCCACTACTCAACGTAGATTTTTTTTAGCCACACGGCCATTTCCCCCGCATCGCGATTATCCCAGGAAAAATAGGGAACTGCCGTGAAAGAAAAAGAACCCTCACCAGTTCTGGCGTTGCCGCTCACGACGGTGACGCCACCAAGGAAATCTGGCAGATACTTTGGACGAATCGGACTACTGACGTTCACAATTGCTCCTCGGATGGGCCCGCGATTATCCACGGATTCTAAACAATAGACGATCGGTCCGCGCTGAAGTGCAATCTGCCCTCGATCAGCCACAACATTTCGATTTGCGCTGACGTGCAGAACCGGCATTGGCAGATTCAACTCCACAATGTCGCCCGATTTCCACTTGCGCTCGATCGATGCGTAGCCGTCCTGGACGTTCAGTTTAGTATCCATTCCGTTCACTTTAATCGTGACGTCCGAAACGTCTGGTTTTCTCGCGAATCTGTACAAGTCATTCGTCGATGTTTTCCCATAGCACCAATTTGGAATCCGAAGACCGAGCGTGAACTTGGATTTCTTCTTTGGATCGACGGTAATTTTCACTTTGCCGTCCCAGGGATATTTTGTTTCCTGCTTAACCGAAACTTCGTTGCCACCGACATTCATATGCGCGCGGCTCGCGGTGTATTGATTGACCAGGATGCAGTTGTCGTCGTGCGCGTAAAGATATCCGCCAATCGTCGGCAGAAAACGCACGACATTCACGGGACAACAGGCGCAGCCGAACCATGGTTGGCGATGGTGTTTGCCGGAGGATTCCAGAGGGTTTACGTAGAAGAATTTTTCGCCGTCCAATGACACGCCGCTGAGCGCGCCATTATATAAGACGCGTTCGACGACGTCGGCGTATTTGGCGTCGCGATGAAGCAAGGCCATGCGTTGGTTCCAGAAAGCCATGCCAATACTCGCGCAGGTTTCGCAATAAGCGGATTCATTCGGAAGATCGTAGGCGACGGTGAACCCTTCGTTTTTCGCGGACGGACCGATGCCGCCCGTCAGATACATTTTGCGTTGAGTGACGTCGTTCCAAATGGCGTCGAGCGTGGCGATGTATTTTGGGTTGTGCGTTATCGCGGCGATATCGGCGACGGCGCTGTAGAGATACAT
>JAICXV010000519.1 GCA_025934545.1 Verrucomicrobiia bacterium | reverse complement strand
GATAGAGTCGACCCAACCTGCAGGTAAAGGAATGGAGTCATGAGCACCGAAGAACAAATCCAAGAGTTCCGCAACGCATACGAATCCCTCCGCGCCGAAATCGGCAAAGTCATCGTCGGTCACGACGCGATCGTCGAGGGCACATTGATCGCCGTCTTCGGAGGCGGCCACGTCTTGCTCGAAGGCGTGCCCGGTCTCGGCAAAACGTTGCTCGTCCGCACTCTCAGCGAAGTGCTCGACATGAGTTTTAACCGCATCCAGTTCACGCCCGACCTCATGCCCGCCGACATTTTGGGCACGAACATCGTGATGGAAACGCCGGGCGGCAAACGGGAATTTCAATTTCAGAAAGGCCCGATTTTCGCGCACCTTATCCTCGCCGACGAAATCAATCGCGCAACACCCAAGACGCAGTCCGCAATGCTCGAAGCGATGCAGGAAAAAAGTGTCACCGCTGGCGGCTCGATTCGCAAACTCGACGAACCATTTTTCGTTCTCGCCACACAAAACCCGATCGACCAGGAAGGAACCTATCCCCTGCCCGAAGCGCAACTCGATCGCTTTTTCTTCAAATTGATCGTCGGCTATCCCAGTGGAGCGGAACTGACTGAAGTCATCACCCGCACGACCGAAGGCAAAAAGGAACAAGTCAATCGTGTGCTGACGAAGGACGAGGTTCTGGAATTGCAACAGCTCGTTCGCCAGGTCCCGGTCGCCTCGCACGTGGAGGATTACGCCGTTCGGCTGGTGCTCGCGACCCATCCAAAAAGCGAAACCGCCGTTCCGATCACGAACCAATACCTGCGTTTCGGCAGCAGTCCGCGTGGCGCGCAGACCTTGATACTCGCCGGCAAAGTTCGTGCCCTGACTCACGGTCGTTTCAACGTCAGCTTCGAAGACATCCAGGCCGTCGCCGCCGCGACGATGCGCCATCGTTTGATTTTGAATTTCGAAGCCGAAGCCGAAGGCATCACCACCGACCACATCATCACGCAAGTGTTGCAGGATGTCCCGCGCGATGTTGCTGCGGTCGAAGTTTAGACCCATGAAACACGACTGCTCAACTTTGCTGCGCATTCGTTTTGACCCGAAGGGTCGTCGGATGGTAGCCAGGGACCACGTCCCTGGTACGGATGCGATAACCATATGCGCCCTGAAAGGGCGCGGGAGTTGGTAATGCCATCGACGCACACCAGCCTGCATTTCCACATCGTTTTCAGCACCAAAGATCGTTTTCCATTTATCCAACCGGAGTGGGAAGAACGTCTTCACACATATCTCGGCGGATCGATTAAAACCGCTGAGGGTGTTCCTCTCGCCATCAACGGTACTCAAGACCACATTCATTTGCTCGTTGGCTTGCGAGCAACGCACACCCTCGCCGATTTTGTTCAGGACATAAAACAAACATCGTCGCGCTGGGTTCATGAAACGATCGGTATCAAAAGTTTTGCGTGGCAACCTGGCTATGGTGCATACACCGTCAGCGCATCGAGTTTGGATTCGGTAACGAAATACATCGGCAACCAGAAGGAACACCACCGGAAGAAATCGTTCCAGGAAGAATATGTTGAATTTTTGAAAAAGAGCGGCGTGAAATATGACGAGCGTTATTTGTGGTAAACTTTCCAGCGTCCTTTCAGGACGCAATTGGATATGGGGGGCGACGTACCAGGGACGTTGTCCCTGGCTACAATCCGATGTCGCTTCGCGACTTTCCGAATCCGCATAACCATGGCTGCTCTCCTTACTCCAGATCTGTTGCGGCGATTGGAACAATTCCAATTGCTGGCCGCACGTCGCGCGAAAAGTTCTGCGAAGGGTGAACGTCGCAGCAAAGCTCGCGGACAATCCGTCGAGTTCGCCGACTACCGTAACTACGTCGCCGGTGACGATTTTCGTTATCTCGACTGGAATCTCTATGGCCGGCTCGAACGCCTCTTTCTTAAACTTTACGAAGAAGAGCGTGAGCTTCCGGTTCGCATCTTTCTCGATGCCAGCGAGTCGATGACCTTCGGCACGCCGCCGAAATTCGATTTCGCGCGCCAAGTTGCCGCGGCCGTTGGATACGTCGCGTTGTGCGGATTTGACCGAGTCACGGTTTATCCGTTTCCGGATTTGGAGATGAACAATCCAAACCTCGACCGTCAGGCGTTGAGCACCGAAGCAGCGGCGCGCGGTGGATTGCGGGCGGTGCGCGGGCGCAAATCGTCGATGCAATACTTCCAAAACATCACCGCCCTGACCGCACGCGGCGCCTGCGACTTCAACGAGTCTCTGCGACGCGGCGCAATCGCCGCGAAACAAGCTGGCGTCGCCGTCGTGCTCAGCGACTTTCTGGATCCCGCGGGCTATGAGTCCGGCCTGAACGCTCTCATCGGACGAGGCTTTCACATCAACGCGATTCAGATTCTCTCGCCCGAAGAATTGAATCCATCCACTTATGGCGATTTGAAACTCGTCGATTCGGAAACTGGCACGATGCAGGAAGTGACGTTCGGAAAATACCGACTCAAACATTACCAACAAACGGTTCAAAATTATTGCCAACGCCTCCGCGAGTTCTGTCAGACGCGCGGCATGAGTTTTTTCAGCGTCAGTTCCGACACCTCGCTCGAGCAATTGCTCTTGAAGCAACTGCGACAGGCGGAAGTTTGGGGCTGATCCGTAGCCGCCGAGGTGACGAGGCGGATTCTCAATCGTTGCGCAATCCGCCTCCTCACGTCGGCGGCTACATGTGGTAGGTTGGTACATGGCACAGGTGTTAGATGCCCCAGTTCGAAAACGCGCGACTAAGAAAGTCGGACCGCAGACCGCTGCACCGTTGATTCCCCCAAATCCCACCTACGAGAAACTTCGCAAAGCCGCTTTGGGCTGCACCGCCTGCCCTCTGTGGAAAGATGGAACACAGACTGTCTTCGGCGAAGGCTCGCTCAAGGCAAAGATTATTCTGATCGGCGAGCAACCAGGAAATGAAGAAGATCTCGCCGGCCATCCGTTTGTTGGCCCTGCCGGTAAAGTTCTTGATCGCGCTCTTGAAGAAGCAGGCATCGACCGCAGCGAGTGTTACGTCACCAATGCAGTGAAACATTTCAAATGGGAACCGGCAGGCAAGCGACGCATTCATAAGAAACCCAACGCCAAAGAAATCGCGGCCTGCCGACCGTGGCTCGATGCGGAGATCGAATTACTCAAACCAAAAGTCGTGGTAT
>JAICXV010000242.1 GCA_025934545.1 Verrucomicrobiia bacterium | reverse complement strand
CTCCGCTCGTCGAGGTGAATTCGCGGCCGATTTACGTGCCGGATTTTCAGACGCCGCGCTTTCGCCTCACGCCCAAACATTTCGCTTACGTCAAAATCGCCGAAGGCTGCAATCATCCGTGCAGCTTTTGCATTATTCCTCGCATGCGCGGGTCGCATCGCAGTCGCGTCCAGTCTGACATTGTTACGGAAGCAAAAGCGCTCGTTGCCGACGGCGTCAAAGAACTGAATCTCATTTCGCAGGACTCGACCTATTACGGCCTGGACTTGCGCGCCAACCATAGCCGCGCCATTTCTTCACCGGAAAAATTTTCCGCCGCCGCTCATTCTCTCCCTTCCGATGCGACGACCCTTTGCACTTTGTTGCGTGAGTTAAATGCTATTCCCGGCGACTTCTGGATTCGTTTGCTCTATACGCATCCCGCGCATTGGACTGATGAGCTGATTAAAACGATTGCCGATTGTCCCAAAGTCGCGCGTTACATCGACATTCCGCTCCAACACATTCATGCGAACATGCTCGAACGCATGCGCCGCGAAACCTCCCAGCAATACATCGTCGATCTGATTGGAAAAATTCGCGCAGGCATTCCCGGCATTGCCATTCGCACCACTTTCATCGTCGGATTCCCTGGCGAAACGGATGCCTATTTCGAAACTTTGCTCGATTTCATTCGCCAGACCCGTTTCGAACGGCTCGGTGTCTTTACCTATTCGCAGCAGGACGGCACGCGCGCCGGCAAAATGGAGGGGCAAATTCCCGACAAGATCAAACAGCAACGCCAAAAGCGCGCCATGGCCGAACAATTGAAAATCGCGCGCGAAATTTCGCAGTCTTTCGTCGGTCGCAAAATAAAAGTCCTGTGCGAAGGCGAAGCGACCGCCGAATCATTAGCCAAAGCCAACGTCAGTTCCTGGGAACACGGCCTGATCCGCAGCGCGTCGTTGCCGTCGGCCCTCACCCATTCACTATCAACTAAATTTGTAGTTGCGCGAGGCGAGGCTGATGCCCCAGATATTGATGGTCGTGTTTATATCAAACGCCATCTGCCGGCTGGCCAGTTTGCAGAAGTCAAAATCATCGGCCATACAGATTACGATCTGATTGCCGAATGAATCTGCCCAACAAACTGACCCTGTCACGGCTCGTCCTGACACTCGCGTTTCTCTTCGTTATCTTCCTCGACGACAATCCGTGGCGCGATACGGTCGCGTTATTTTTGTTCAGCATCGCGAGCATTACTGATTATTTCGACGGAATGATCGCGCGGCGCGATAAGTTGATCACGAATTTCGGCATTCTGATGGACCCGCTGGCCGACAAAATTCTGGTCTGCTCTGCATTTATCGCGTTCGTTGGTATGCGCACCGACGCATTGCATGCCGAACAGTGGATTCCGGCCTGGATGGTTGTGGTGGTTGTGTCGCGCGAACTGGCCATTACCGGGCTGCGTTTGCTGGCGGCTTCGCAAAACGTCGTGCTCGCAGCCGAACGTTTCGGCAAACACAAAACGATTTCCCAGATTGTCGCCATCCTCGCCATTCTCGTCCAACACAGCTATCCGAATTGGGGCAAATTTGGTGAAGTGGTCGTCGGATTTCACATCGGCTCAAAGCCGTGGATCGATTGGTTCACGACCATTTCAGTCTGGCTCGCAATTATTCTGACGCTTTATTCCGGCTCTGTTTACTTATGGCGTAATCGCCGGTTATATTTACAAGACCTGTGAACTGGAAACTTTGGATCGCACAAGGTTTCGGCATCGGACGGATTCCGGTCGCGCCGGGGACCTTCGGTTCTATCGTTGGAATTGGTTATGTTGTTCTCCTTTTGCTCGCGCATTCGTGGCCGGTATTGATTGGTGGAATTGTCGTGGGCGCTGCCCTTTCGGTCTGGTTATGCGGAGAAGCCGAAAAAATTCTTGGCAAAAAAGACCCCGGCTCAGTCGTGCTCGACGAAATTATTGCGATCCCTTTGTGCTTTGTTGCATGGCTTAATTCGTGTGGCTGGCACTTGCCTGGGCCTGCATTTTTGTTTGAAGGACGACACTGGATTAATACCGTCGGAATTTTCGTTCTCTTTCGCGTCTTCGATGTTTGGAAGCCGTGGCCGGTCCGCCAAAGCCAATCACTGCCCGGCGGCTGGGGTGTCACCGTTGACGATTTACTGGCCGCCGTTTACGTCAACTTGGTCGCAATCGCCTTGGCATGTCTAATGGGCCATACCTAATGGCCGTCAGTAATTATCGGTCGGTTCTTCGAGAACGTGGTTGTAGCGATCGATTTGGCAGAAGGGATAGGCGTTCAACGACTCCGCGCCGTAAGAAACGTCAAAGTTGGATTGTGGATCGCGGTAAGGCTGCGGTTCGAGCGGACAGCTCGGAAGCGCACCGAGAAACTCAATTATGACAAAATCGGTGGGCACATCGATGTCTTCTCCATCCATCAATGCCCAGCCATCCTGTCGTTCTTTGGCCCATAGCTCTTTTGCAAAACGTATCTTCCGCAAATTGTTAATACATATTTCGCTGGCTACGGAACTGGACGCACCGATGTAATTGGTGTCAAAGTTTGGCACATATCTCAAGACACGGACGAATTTTGGATAAGAGGTCGCTGCGAGGGTAAAACAGTTCGTAGTGGACGTGTTGAATAGCACCGAGGATACCCCGGAGTAAGGCGGCGGCAGCGCCAAACTTTGTTCGCGTGTCCAATCAACAAGATTGGACGACGATTCGACTCGGTATGACGTCAATGCCTGCCCTGCAAACCGAAATGAAACGGTGCCATCGGCGTTTATCGATGGAGTACTCAGAACGGAGACCACCTCATTTGTGCGGACTATCAACATCGCTGCGGGACTTTCGACTGCGGAGATACCGCTGACGACGACCGAGTAGCTGCCGGCCATTGTCGCATCGATGTTGTCCAATGAAAGTACCGGGAAAGTTTCGTTGGTAAGGTCGGCTCCATCAAACCGCCATTGATAAGAGAATGGGCCGAGTCCGCTGGCGATCACGCCGAAAAATGTACTGCCGCCGGCTGACACGAGACGATTATGCGGCGGGTCGAGAATCACAGGCGCATTGGTTTGAATGAGGCGCAAGGTGAAGATTCCATACGGCGCTGATGAAAATTGAATGTCATACGCTGTTCCCGCCGTGGCCGGGAACGTGACGCTGCGCCGACCTGGGAGATCGAGCAGCGCACCGTAATCGTGTTGGCCAGTTCGGTTCGGCCAATCTACGTTTGTCCAGATAGCAATGAACGGACGATTCCCATAGTTGGGTATCCTGATTCGTGGATCTGAATAGTCGATGAGGTCGATGGAAACCTGCGCAGTAACAGGCGCCGTCCAAGTCCACCACACGGTGCAGGTCGGATCGCAACCGCAATCGTATGGCCATTGGTTTGGATTCAATTCGTTTATTTGCGCCGTAGCTCCGACGGTTGTGCCCGAAAAAATGTTGGACGTGCCGGTGAGTTGTATTCGATTTTCGTAATCGTCGTTAGGAGGTGGAACTTCGCCGAGCAGTTGGATGCAGCAAAACAGCAAACACACTACGAAAATCGAAAATCTACACGACTGACGCGGATGAGTCCGACAGGGGAGCTTGTCAATCAAGCTCCTGCCCGTAACGCCAGATTTAGTATATGGAAGTAACACCATAAGGACTCGACCACAGCCGTAATGCTAACAAATAAACAACGCTAACAAGCAACGTTTGTGCCATCGATCGGCGCGAATCCCAACGGGATTCAATCACTCAGCCCGGGGTTGCAGAAGGCGGCGGGGTGCTACCCCGGGTTCGTGTCGAACAACCATTCCAACGCTGTAAGCGTTGGATCAAACCTATTTACTTCCTCATCGACAATGCCGTTACTTCTTGTCATCATCGACCCGATGAACGCTTCAACGCGTCCAATCGGGAACCAATGGCTCGTCAATACGCGGACACCAACCTCCGCGGTCCCATCGCTTTGCTCTTCGGTTTCCTCTAACGGCCGCTCAACCAATCCATTTGCACTGGCTGCCACCTACTGTCACTGGCTGCCGTCCACTGTCACCAAAAAAACCTTTTTAAAAATCGGCCTTAATTTCCCTAAGTCTCACCCCGACTTGCCTTTAACCTCTTTAAACAACCTCGTTTTTAGCACCGTTTTGTACACAGGTCGTGGCCCATTAAAGTTCACAACAACCGAATCGACAGGCGGTTATGCAAAAACCAACTTTATCGGCAACGCTGAAGTGGTGTCTGTTCATCCCGTTCGCGGCTCATTTTCGGTAACGACAAATCACAGCCAGTCGCAGCTAATCGCGCATCGGTCCGTCAGTGCGCCAATTGAAGCTTCAATCGGGGTTCCCTCTCTAGCCCCTTCTGGAACCGAGGACTACCTTAATCGTACCACTGTGCAACGCGGCAACGACTACGCAAAAATCAGTTCAAACGCCCTCATCGGTGCGGCGTTGGTGGTGGCCGGCCTTTACTTTGCGCGCGAGGTCCTCATTCCTTTGTCCGTCGCCGTTCTGCTCAGTTTTTTGTTGGCAATGCCTTGCTCCTGGCTTGAGCGGCTTCATTTTCCGCGCGGCCTCGCCGTCGTCACAACAGTGCTTCTTTCGCTATGTCTCGTGGCGGCGATTGGCTGGCTCGTCGGTTGGCAATTCTACGATTTGGCCAAAAAACTTCCGCAATATCAGCAGACGATGGAAGGAAAAATCCACAGCATCGAGTCCCAAACCCAGGGCCCGATTGCACGGTTAAATCGGTTGGTCCGGCACACCACGCACCAACTCAATTCGACCGACGACGGCAAGGCGCAGCAATCAACTGCGTCCGGCACAACAAAAGAACCCGCGGAAAGACCGCCCGTGCCGGTCGAAGTGCAAAACCCACCGGCCGGGCCGTTGACTGTCGTCAAAACAATGGCGAGCACCGCGCTGAAACCGGTGTTGAGCACCTTCATGATCCTGTTTGTCCTCTCCTTCATGCTGACGTATCGCGAAGACATGCGCGACCGCATCGTGCGCCTCGCCGGCACCGACCGCATGAACTTGACCGTCGACACGCTCAACGAAGCCGCCGACCGCGTCAGCCGCTATCTCT
>JAICXV010000132.1 GCA_025934545.1 Verrucomicrobiia bacterium | reverse complement strand
TGCGCTTTTGATTTCCGCCATTGTTTGTGTTCCCTGGCAAACGACGCAGGCGTTAGCGATCATTTGGGCTATCACAGGCGCGATTGGTCTTATTTATTGTATTTCGGTTGTCCGGCATTTGTTTAAGCAGGATGTTTATAGACCTGTATTGGAGGACTGGCTGTTTCATGTCGTCCTGCCTTTTGCGACATACGGGGCGCTTTTGTTTTCCGGCTTGATCGCTCACCGAAATTTAATGGTCGCACTGGACGCCGTGTGCGGCTCCACGCTCTTGATTCTATTCGTAGCTATACACAATGCATGGGACTCGGTGGTGTATCATGTGTTTAAGGACAAGCCACCGTCTGACAATCGTTCCAAACCGTGACGATGAGTCGTTTGCATTCATCATTCGGATTGGTAGTCGGCCACTGGAAGGACTAGGTTCGCTGCGAAGGAAGGACATTTTATGGATATCAAACGAGTTGGTTCACAACAGTCCGGCAAAGGGCCGGCAGATTGGTTCACAGGAACGGTGCGGCTTGATCCGCTGTTTTCAACGCCTGCGCCGGCGCGAGTCGCGGGTGCCAGCGTGACCTTCGAGCCGGGAGCGCGCACGGCCTGGCACACACATCCGTTGGGGCAAACGCTCATTGTCACCGCCGGCTGCGGATGGGCTCAACGCGAAGGCGGACCTGTGGAAGAGATCCGCCCCGGCGACGAGGTGTGGTTCCCTCCCGGAGAGAAGCATTGGCATGGCGCAACGCCTACGACGGCAATGACGCACATCGCGATTCAAGAAAATCTGAATGGCAAAGTGGTTGATTGGATGGAGCACGTCGCTGACGCGCAATACAAAAAATAAATCCACGAACGAGCGTTTATACCACACGGTGGGGCACAACGTGTAGGTGTTATCTCCAAACCTTGACTTGCAAGAAGCACAAGGAACAACCTTAAAGCAAATGACACCAGGACCAGACAAGAAAAGTGGTTGGGACGTTGCGGGATTCGGTAAGGTCGCACAGGCCATTCCGTCTGAGGTTTACAAGCGGAGTGCGGTTACTGTGTTGAAAACTTTCGAGTCGTTGGTGGCTCCAATCACTCAGACAACAGAAGGATTGGGGCAATTAATTCGGCAGACGTTCGACAATTGGGTTGAAGTGCGAAAAGCCATCGGAACTTATACGTTGGAACAAGCTGTAATTCGCGCAAAAGCAAAAACCGAAAAACTCGGCAAAGTTCTACAGCCACCAAGCCACCCAAAAACATTTCTTCGCGCACTTGAAGAAGGCTCTTTGGAAACAGATTCAGTGGTGCATGAAATGTGGGTTAATCTTTTGGCGTCTCAACTCACTGACAGCGACAGCCATCCTCGGTTTGTAAGTATTCTGTCCTCGTTAGGGCCAGAAGAAGCGAGACTTTTGAAATCGTTGAAGCCCCGTCCGTCAGACCCGCACGTCACCAGTTTCTTCGGCGGACACACCGCAAGTTCTGGAATGTATGTGAATTGGGTTTCCGAAATTCACGACCAAGGCAAACCTTGGAACCTGTCTTGCACAATACTTTGCCAGCACGATTTGGCGAGTATTAGCCCTCTACAGACATCGCTGGAAGGAACGCCGGGAGGAACGAAAGGCAAACTTCCTGTTCTGCTTCACCTAAGCCCATTCGGAATTGAGTTCATGGCTATCGTTGATTCGTCCAATCCGCAGAATAAATCGGAATGAACTGCAAGACGTGACGAAATTCACGGTACTAAACGCGAGCCCAAAGACGGGCGCAACGAAGGTTACTTCAATCTCAACTCCGTTCGTTCGCCCCATGCGTTGCACAGTCGCGGAACTCAGGACTTCATAAATTCTTGAACAAGTAGCGCAAAGCGCGAAGGCTGGAGCCAGTTGCCGGACTTGAACCGGCGACCCACGCTTTACGAAAGCGTTGCTCTACCAACTGAGCTAAACTGGCGTCCCAAAAGGCAGAACAAGGTAAAATCACTCCCCTCTCCTCGCAAGACAAAACGGTTGCAGCTCCCTACTACGCCAATAAAAAAGCCGACGCGGGAATTTCCTCGCGTCGGCTTTTGTAAAAATAATTTGCTAGTTCGCTTTGACGATCTCGACGTTGGCTTCTTTCTTCAACTTGTCGAAATAGCCCGGCTGGACTTTTCGAAATTCAAGCGAGGTCAGATAATCTTTGATGCGCGGTTTGGCTTTTTCAAAATCAACCTTCGACGCCGGCATCTTTTCGAGCGTCTTGATGATATGATAGCCGTAATGCGTCTCCACCAAATCGCTGACCTGGCCGGGTTTCATGGAAAAAGCCGCGGCTTCAAATTCGGGAACCATCTGTCCGCGCGGGAACGTATATTCGCCACCTTTATCTTTCGAACCAGGGTCATCGGAAAATTCCTTGGCCAGCTTGGCAAAATCCTCACCCTTGTCGGCGCGGGCCTTGATGTCTTTGGCCAATTTTTCCTTCTCCGCTTTTTTCGCGGGCGGAATGGGCTGTTGCGTGTCCTTGTCGAGTGTTGAAATCAACACGTGAGCCGCGCGGACTTGTTCGGGCATTTCGAAATCCGCCGGATGATCGTCGTAGAACTTTTTGATGTCGGCGTCGGAAACCTTAATCGTCGAACCCACTTCGCGCTCGAGCACGGCCTGGCAAACGTCCTGTTCGTAAACATCGTTGGCGTACTGTTGCATCGTCATGCCCATCGATTTGATGCGCGCTTCCACCGCGGTGTCGCCGAGCTTTTTCTTCACGTCGGAGATCGAAGTGTCAGCGGTTTCCTTCGCCTTCGTTTTTTCGGCAGCGGTCGCCCGCTGCAATACCAACTGATTGAAAATCAGGTTGTCGAGTAATTGCGCTTCCACTTCCGGACGTTTATCCGGCGGAATCGGCGCCATGTTCGGATTCCGATTCGCGATGAACGCGATCCATGCATCCTGAACTTTGCTTTTTCGAATTTCTAAATTTTTACCTTTGGCGACGACCGGATCATCGCTCGTGGCGGCGGGCTTGGCAGAGGTGGTGTCGGCTGGTTTCGTATCCGACTTTTTCGAATCCGCCGACTTATCGGCAGGCACAGCGTACGTCGCAATGGTCAGGCCTGCGATCAAGGCCAGGGTCGAGGTGATGTATTTCATTATTCCTTTGTAAATGCTCCTATAGCGCCGCTTAGAGTTTAACCACGCGGACGTTGCTTATATCGGGGTCTTTTTGGATTTCGTCAAGGAGCGCAGTTGGCGGAACGCTATCCAAAGTCAAAACGGTCAGCGCCTTGCCGCCCTCGGCGTCGCGGCTCAAGCTCATGTTGGCGATATTAATCTTGTGCTTGCCCATGACCGTGCCGATGTAACCGACAATGCCCGGACGATCCTTGTTGTTCATCAAAAACAAAACGCCTTCAGGATGAATCTCCACCGGCAAACTAAACAGGCGCACGATGCGCGGATTATTGGGCGAACCAAAAAACGTTCCGCCCGCCGAAACAACCTTCTGGTCGCCGGAAAAAACCGTGACATGCAACCATTCGTTGAACGTCACCGGTTCATCCGATTTCTTTTCCTCAACGGTAATCCCCGCCGCCGCCGCAGCCGCGCGCACATTCACATTATTCACATCCTGCAACGCGCCGGCTTGCAAAAAGCCCTGTAAAATCGCGCGCGTAATCGGGTCCACGTTCGGCAGTTCGCGCGCTTTGCCGCCGTACGTGATATAAATGCGGTCGGCATTCGACGGCGCGAGCTGGCGCAGCAACTTGCCCATCTTATCGCCCAAACTCATATATGGCTTGACCTGCTCATACGTCTTCGCATCGAGGAACGGCAGATTGACGGCGTTACGCACTTCGCCGGTTAAAAGATAGGCGGCGATAATTTCGGCGACTTCGATGCCGCACTTTTCCTGCGCTTCATTCGTGCTCGCGCCGAGATGTGGCGTCAGCAAAACGTTCGGCAATTTTCGATACGGATGATCGGCTGGAAGCGGTTCCGTCGCGAACACATCAAGCGCCGCGCCTGCGACTTTGCCCGATTGCAACGCCGCGATCAGGTCCTGTTCCTCGACAATTTCGCCACGCGCACAATTGACAATGCGCACGCCCGGTTTCATCCGCGCAAAAGCTTCCGCATTCAACATCCCGCGCGTCTGGTCCGTGACGGGCATGTGCACCGTGATAAAATCTGCCGCGCGATAAATGGCATCCGGATCCGGCGCCAGTTCGACGCCGAGCTGACGCGCGCGCGCCTCCGTCAAATAAGGATCATACGCAATCACGCGCATCCCAAAGGCCAGCGCGCGCTTGGCCACTTCGCCGCCGATGCGGCCCATGCCAAGGACACCGAGCGTTTTGCCGGCAACTTCCGCGCCCTGATATAACTTGCGGTCCCACTTGCCCGCGACCATCGAACCATGCGCGGCGGCAATATGCCGCGCCAACGCGCCTAGCATAAAAAACGAAAGCTCGGCCGTCGTGACCGTATTGCCACCGGGCGTGTTCATGACGACGACACCGCGTTGCGTGGCTGCCTCCACGTCGACATTATCGATGCCGACACCGGCGCGGCCAACCACCTTAAGATTCGGCGCCGCTTCGAGGACTTTTTTGGTCACCTTCGTTTCGGAGCGGACGATCATGGCGTGGACATCTTTGACGATGTTGAGCAATTCGGCTTCGGGCGTCTTGGCCTTGAGCACGGTGACTTTGAATTCCGGCCGCTGTTGCAGCAGGGCAATGCCTTTTGGAGAAATTGGATCGCAAACAAGCACGTTCATAAAAAAATCGAACGGGCAGTCTAGGGCAATGGGACGGGACAGCAAGGGGGAAAAGCGAAAGCGAGAACGGATGAGCCGGTGACTCGGCGACTCCCCGGGGTGCGGTTTTTATAAAGAAAGAGACGTATTGCAGCTGCTGCGAAAGCAACAGGTCATCGGCCCAAGAAGCAATTCGCTAAAAATTGGCATGATTCGTGGTTTTTCAATGAGGCTAGTAAATGTCTAAAAGCATCGCGTTAATTTCTCAAACTATTGTCGTTATGGCGGTTATCGCAGTTTCCGCGATGTCCGAGCCACTGTCGCATACCGTTTCCGCTACCAATCACGCGAATCCAACCAACTCTCTTCCCGATAACAAGAACCGGACGGCAATGCGTCTGCAGTGGAATCGTAAATCGCTGGTTCAAGCGTATGACACCATTGGGAAACGATCCCCAAGGTGGGACAAAGATGCACGGCGAGCATTAGAAATGTTCGCTGAAATGCACAGTCATGTTGAAGATTTCACGGAAATTCCGATAGCAATCCTGGACGCAGCCCACGCCGCCGTTACCAATGGCTGCGATGATGCATTGATCCGTTACTTCAACATGCGTTGGGAAGATCGCACCGAGTCGTTCCAACTCCCACAGCGGATAGCCGAATCCATAGAAAGGGCAACGGCTCTGGAGAAAACGCAGTATTCGCCATTCCGCAAGTTCAACGCTTACTTTCACATCACGGACTATCTTCCCAACGAATACGCACCGAAAGCCGGCGAGTATTTTCTTCAAGCGCTTCAGGATAAAATGATGCCGATAGAAGAAGTTTATTCTTCGACCATGGGCTTAGTCGATCGACTTCAACATAGTGAGAAATTTTTAGATTTCTATAATCGCGCCGAACCGATTCTGATGAAGAATTGGCCCAACGACTCAGAGATATGGACGATTAAAGGCTACTTTTACATTCAATATGCATGGGTCGCGCGAGGTGATGGTCTCGCCGACACCGTGACAGAAGAGGGCGCGCGCCTCATGGAAGAACGATTGGGAAAAGCGGAGAAGGCATTGACGAAAGCATGGGAAATCAATCCGCACGATGCCCGCATCGCGCGGTGGATGTTAACGCTCGAACTCGGACAACGTAAAGGCCGTGACCGCATGGAAATGTGGTTTCAGCGCGCCATGAGGTTGAACACCAATTACTACGAGGCATGCGTTTGCAAATTGTATTATCTCGAACCGAAATGGTACGGGTCGCGCGAGGACATGCTCGAATTTGGCCACCAGTGCGTGACGAATTCGAATTGGGGTCCCGCCATTCCTCTGATTCTGGTGGATGCCCACGAAAAGTTTGCCGAGTATCTGAGCCCCAGTGAACGTGGGAATTACTGGAAAGATCCAACCGTTTGGAACGATATCAAACTGGCCTATAACGCCGTTTTTTCACGAACGCCCGACATCAGTTACAGGAAGAAGTTTTTGCAATACGCGTTGCGCGCTGGCGACCAGGCAGAAATCATTCGCCAACTGGCACTGATCGAAAAAGTCGAACATCCAAATAGAAGTCGCTCTTTATGACAATGCGCCGTTCGGTTCGATCGATACAGTGCCAGCATCTTCCGTTTTTAAATCGGTCTCCCTCTTCCTCTGCGTTCTTTGCGGTTAAATTCAATCTGTGTTTATCCGTGTCCATCCGTAGTTAAACTATGCCCATTGATTCCCACCCATTCGCAGTGGGTTCACTTTATCATTTAGCCTTTAGACTTCGGCCTTGGCTGTCCTCCTCAATCCGCGGTTAAATGCGGATAGGCGCGCCAAATTATTTTTTTTCAAAACTTTACCTCTCGTATCCTTCATCCATCTAACCCCGGATC
>JAICXV010000206.1 GCA_025934545.1 Verrucomicrobiia bacterium | reverse complement strand
TGACGCGTTCCTTCTCGCGATTGATGTCGAGAACGACGACGTCGATGTCCTGGCCGACCTTCAGGATTTCCGAAGGATGACCAATGCGGCCCCAGCTCATATCGGTGATATGCAGCAAACCGTCGATACCGTTGAGGTCGATGAACGCACCGAAATCGGTGATGTTCTTGACGGTGCCCTTGCGGATATCGCCAGGGGTCATGTCCGTGAGCAACTTGCTGCGCTTTTCGTTGCGCTCGTGCTCGATCAATTCGCGGCGGGACAGAACGATATTCTGGCGCTCCTGATTGATCTTCACGACCTTAAATTCGTAAGTATTGCCGATAAACCCAGCGAGGTTCTTCGGCGGAACGATGTCGATTTGCGAAGCGGGGAGAAATGCTTCGACACCGATATTAACGAGGAGCCCGCCTTTGACCGCCGCTTTGACGCGACCATTGATCGTGCCGCCTTCGTTACAAATTGTTAAAATCTTATCCCAGTTCTTCTTGAACTCGGCTTTTTCCTTCGAGAGGACAACCATGCCCTCTTTGTCTTCGAGCTTTTCGATGAGCACATCGACTTCATCGCCGACTTTGACGGCCTTGATGTCGTCGAACTCAATCCCGGGGACGGTTCCTTCTGATTTATACCCGATGTCCACGAGGACTTCTTTTGGGCGAACTTCAATGACGGTTCCTTTGACAATTTCACCTGGAGCAAAACGCATATCGCGCTGCTTCAGGGCTTCTTCCATGGTTAACATAATAAGTTGATCACCTACGGCTCGGTTCGGTTTCGGACGGACAGCGCTATATAAATATTTGGCTATCCCCATGGGGCGATTTTCGCCCGCCGAATCGGATTTCCGATCAGCAATCGGGAACTAATCTTTCTACTTTGATGCGGGAGCTTAGAGGTTCCGTCGGCAAGCCGATTGACAATCGGCGATACAGCAGGTTAACAACCTACGCTACCGAACGGAGCTTCGAGGGCTCCATTGCCTTACCTGACCACGTTGCCTGGCAACGGAGGTTGAAGGTTAGGTTACGCGTTAACTTTCGTTTCTCAGCCTCAGCCCTGAAACAAATCAGGGCGTACGAATAGCCGCACACGCGGTATTCAGGCAGCGTTAAAGTAGTCCCCGGCAGCAAGAAGGCAAGCGCAAATAAAGTATGAATGCTGAAGGCTAAAGGCTGAAACAACGACGGAAACTATCAACCGCGATTGAGTTCGTCAGGCGCGGTGAACGTCGGGGTGTTCGACGCCCGACCAGACCCCACCCCCACCCCGTCTGGACCCCGTCCCACCGTCCCAAGGGCCGTCAACATTGCTGTTTTGCATGTTTGAGCCGTCCCATGGGACGGGTCAAAAACGTCCCGCAGAGTGTCTGGCGAAGGACGCGATGGGCGCGAAGTGAGTGCGGATACCCTTCCAGGAGGTTGGAGCCGTTACATCGTTACAATCATTGTAAACATTGGGGGTTTTGTCACTTTTAGCCGTTACAAAAGGCGTTACAGACCGTCCTTTTACCCGTTACAAAACTCATACGGCGCTTTCGATTCCTCCTTGCCTAAGTTTCCAGCAAACCGCATCGTCGACTTGGATGAAAGTGGTGAAGCGCATACTGAAAGGGTGTGCCATCCTTTTTGGTTGTTGGCTTCTTCTAAGGCTGATTTTCGATCCATGGTTGATCACCTACGTCCGCTTCCGCTTACACGGTCAACAGTATTATGCAAATGTTGCGGCGGCGTGTGACAAGTTAATTGCGGATGCTCATGGCGAAGACAAAAAACTAAGACGCGCGGAGATGCCTTCGTTGCCTGCTATTCTTCAGGACGTAAAACCAGAAGGTGCAGACGTTCGCACGAACGCTGTCATTCTATTTAATGGAGGCACGTGGAGCGGGATCGTATTGTATTGGGTTGCTAACCATGAGGACCCAACGCTTTGGCACCTCGCCATTAGAGATGGAGAAAACGGCGCTCACGACGTGTTTACTAAAAGAAAATAGAACGTCGCGCTTCTGTAATTGGAACTGACCTGAAAGAAATAAAAGTGAGCCTCCTCACGTCGGCTCCTACGAAATTTGTTAAGGTGCCACCTTTGCCAGCGTTTCCATTATGGGACGGACGGTTTTGTTCGCCCATCCCGCCATCAGGTTTTTGAACTGTCAATCACGCGCTACGTTGCGCCGTATGAGAACATTATTGTTAGTTCTTGTGGCGGCCGCTCTAGTGGGTTGCGCCAATCCGAGAAGTTGCGGAACGACCGCTTGCCATCGCGTGAGCAATTATCCGAGGGCAGCTTGTTTGGGAGAGGAGCCCTGCGCCGTGGACGGTTTTAGTGCCTGTGTCATAAACGAATCGTCAGGCGCGGTCGCAAAGAAACAGCCCGCTTCGTTATTTTAATGCCGTGCATGCCTGCGTGACACCTGCCCCCGTGCACGTGCATGTCAAACAATCAAGGTTGTTCAATGGCGCGGTAATATCTTTGTGATAATCCCGTCGGAGGCATGTCGGTAAAATCAATTGGGTCCGTTGTAGGCGCGTTAGTAAAAACGGGTTCCCAATTTACAAGGTCGGAGGATGCGAAGATCGTCACCGGATTGGCGCCGGTGGAGCCGGTCAATTGCATCTGGACAGCGCCATTCGTGGTCAGAAAGTTGGTAGTAGCAATATTAAAAATCAGCTGACGAACATTGAGGGTCATTACCGGACTCTTCAATGAGCCGACAGCGTTGCTGAGTATCACACGGTAGGTTCCGGAATCGGTCCAGCGAACGTTTTCCAATACCAGCGCTGAATTGGTCGCACCCGGGATGTTCGTTCCATTGAATTGCCACTGATAATTTGCCAGCCTCAAGGTCGGCGGTCCGGGTGTGAAGACAACAGTTTCACCAGCGACAGCCGATCTCCGGAATGGTTTCCCGATGATGGCGAAGTTGTGCGCGCTGCCGGCGAAGATGGATTGGATATTGGTTGCAGAAGGCAGAACCAGGCATTGATTAAAATCTGTATTTCCCCACGCGATCACCGAGCCATCATCGCGCAAAGCCAAGAAGTAATCGTCACCTCCTGCAATGGCAACGATGTTCGTGGCAGAGGCGGGAACATTCGTCAGGCCATCGGAATTTAGCCCCCACGCCATGATAGACCCGTCATCGCGCAAAGCCAGACTGGCATTGGCGGCAGTGCAAATAGCGATGAAGTTTGTTGCGGACGGCGGTACCAGCGTTGGTGTGCCCCATTGGGCCAAAGTGCCGTTGGCCCTCAAAGCCAAGGAATTATTTCCTCTGGTCGATAATGCCATGACGGTGGAGGCGGCGGGCGACGCAGTGGCTCCCACACCCCACTGGACGATTTGGCCATTCGACAAAAGTGCTTGGCTAAAGCCAGATCCGGCTGCGACCGCGACGGCAGTTGAAATTGCCGGCACGTTGGTTTGTCCGGATGAGTTGTCGCCCCAGGCCACGACGGTTCCGTTTGTTTTTAGCGCCAGGCTGTGTGTTTCGCCGTCCGCCACTGCAAAAACAGTCGCGCCCATCGACGGCACGGTATTTTGATTGAAACTGTTATCACCCCAGGCGACGACAGCGCCATCGTTGCACACGGCCAAGCTGTGATCCCCACCGCAGGCAATGGAAATTGCGTTCGTTGCATTGGCTGGAATCGAAAGTTGCCCCGCTGAATTATCACCCCACGTGACAATCGGGCTGACGACCACATTAGCCACGAGGCCGGTGAATGATGCGTAAGAATTGCTTACTGCTAAATTCAATATGCCGGCATCTTCGTAAGCCGTCGGATCAAAACAAATTGTTGATGAAACAGCTCCGCTGATTCCTCCTCCATCGGCCAAATCATTTCCGTTCAACTGCCACTGAAAATTTAAAGGTTGCGCGCCTGTAGCGGGCGCCGGCAGGCAAAGAGGCGTTCCGACAACGGCATTATGTTGCGCCGGCAGCGGTGTTAAAAAATAAGGCGAAGTCAACACCGTCAAATTAATAGCGGCACTCGTCGTTGTTTCGACAACATTGCTGACAACCAACGTGTAAGCGCCGGTATTTGTCGTTTGCACATTTGCGAGCTGAAGCCATCGGTTGGTTGCGCCGGAAATAAGAGAACCATCCTGACACCACTGGAACTGTAACGGATATGCTCCAGCCGAAAGTGGCGTCAACATTGTATCGCTGCCAAGATGAGCCGTGACGATTTGATTCTGCACACGAATATACGGCGCGCCGGACGTGACTATCGCCAAATCATGACCTTCACCGCTGGAAATACTGCCGACGTTACTGAGTCCAACCGGAACGTTAGTAACGGTGGTGAATCCGGCGTGGCCATTTGTGATGCCCGGATAATTCAGGCCCCATACGACGATGTGCCCATCAGACAATTGCGCCGTGCTATGTCCCCATCCCGCCGAGATGGCAACCGCGTTGGTTACCGAAGCGGGCACAGCGCATTGGCCGTAGGTATTATCACCCCACGCGACAACGCTGCCGTCAGATCTCAATGCGAGACTGTGTTCAAACCCGGCAGCGATGGCGACGACGTTGGTCGCAGAAGGCGGCAGTACGTTTTGCGAACCCCACGCAATAATGCTGCGGTCGGAACGGAGCGCGAGATTATGATAATAACCGGATGCGATCGCGATCACGTCGGTCAGATTGGCCGGCACATTCGTTTGGCCATAATTATTGTTTCCCCAGGCAACAACCGTTCCGTCAGAGCGCAAGGCGGCGCTGTGCGCCGCGCCAGCGGACAAGGCGACAACATTCGAAACCGCAGTGGGCACATTGGTCTGTCCATCGGCGTTAAGTCCCCAGGCGACGACCGAGCCATCATTCAGTAAAGCAAGACTGTGGTCGCGGCCGGCAGCAATGGCTTTAACATTGGTGGCGCTTGGCGGGACATTGGTTTGGCCATTGCGATTTTTGCCCCAGGCGATGAGAGAACCATCTTCCTGAAGAACCACGCTGTGAAAACCGCCCGCAGCAACGGCAACTGGATTAATAATTCCAGGGACGACGTTGCATTGGTTGTTAAAATTATCGCCCCAGGCAATGACATTTTGGGAATGACCTGAATTGCTGGATAAAAGCAAAATAGCCAATGCCATTTTCCCAAAGGCCGCGCCGATATGCGCTTTGGCACTTGTTCTCATTGCCATCATGGATATGGCTGGCCCTGTGAGCTGCTGTCGTCTTCAGACATGCTGTAGCGGTCGTACCAGTTTTTGGTCGGAATAAATTCGCAGTGCGCGTCGGCACAAACTACGTTTGCCCCTTCGAGACCGTGTGCAGCAAAAGGGTTCGGCGCATTTTCACGGTAAGGCGCATGAGCTTCTAATGTGTCTACAATAGTGAAAATATCGGACGGGCCCGAAACGGTTCCTCTAATTTTTAGATTCGAAGTTGAGCTGTTTAGATGATTTTGGACCGTTGTCAGGGTCTTACGGGGAAAGTAACCGAGGTTGTAAGTATGCCAAAAAC
>JAICXV010000551.1 GCA_025934545.1 Verrucomicrobiia bacterium | reverse complement strand
TGAGCGGAGTGACGACTAATAGCGGGAGCAGCGTTACGCTCAATGTTTCCGCCGCGGTCCAACAGAATGCTTACGGCAACACGTTGAGCCAGGGTTATCAGTGGTATAAAAATGGCGGACTCGTGTTCGCACAAAACATTACTGGGACGAACATCAATACGAGTTATACGATTGGCGGCGCCTCGGATACCGATTCGGGGACATACACGGTTGTGGTGACGAATTATTGGGGCAGCACGACCAGCGCTCCAGCGATTGTCACCATCACGACGCCACCATCGGTCACGTCACAACCCGTTTCGAAATCAGCGTTAGTTGGCCAAAACGCGACGTTCTCTGTCGGCGCGTCGGGCACTGCGCCGTTGACGTATCAATGGAATAAAAACAGCGTCGCGCTGTCGGATGGCGGGGTCTATTCAGGCACGAGTGCGACGACGTTGAGCCTAAGGTCTCTCACCGCGAACGAGGCCGGAACGTATTCCGTGACAATCAATGGCGTGGGAACAACGAATAGCAATCCGGCGACGTTGACTGTCGGAAGTCCGCCCTCGGTGGCTCTTGATCGAACCAGCTCGATCATCAACGGCACGACGCTGCCCAATGTGACCTTCGTCATCCAATCAGCGACCGATCTGAATTCGCCGATCCAATGGACGCCGATTTACACGAACGTGACGGATGGATCGGGAAATCTTTCATTTACGAATACGCCGAATGCTTCGCAGCAATACCTGCGTATTTTGTTTCCGTGATTTGCGTTAATGGGGGTTCGAACGCGGGATGGAATTCTGCGGCGCAGGTTGGCAGCCAGACGACGGCGCGGACTGCCAGTCCGCGATACAGCCGATTAACAATCGGCGTTACAAAAACCACCAGCGGGGCGCTATTTAAAACCACCGAATAAAAACCAGTTGAACGGCGCGTCGTGAAGGGCCATGTTTGACTTCATGGACACCACTGGATACACCCGCCGTGACTTCGTTAAGTTGACCGCCGCTGCCGGAATTGCCGTGGGCACGAGCGCTTCGGCCCTGGCCGCCGAAAAACGGGGCGACGTTCCCTATCGCACGCTCGGTCGAACGGGCGAAAAAGTTTCGTGCATCGGGCTGGGTGGTTTTCACATTGGGAATCCGGCGGAGGATGAAGCGACCAAAATTATCCGCACCGCCGTGGATTCGGGCATCAATTTCATGGACAACTGCTGGGATTATCACGATGGCGACAGCGAAGTGCGCATGGGCAAGGCTCTCAAGGACGGTTATCGCGACAAAGTTTTTCTGATGACAAAAATCGACGGCCGTCACAAAGCCGCCGCCGCCAAACAAATCGACGAATCACTGAAGCGTTTGCAAACCGATCATCTCGACTTGTTGCAAATGCACGAGATCATCCGCTTTGAAGATCCGGATGTGATCTTCGCGCCCGGCGGCGCAATGGAAGCGTTGGCGGACGCGAAGCAAGCCGGCAAAATCCGTTACATCGGTTTCACCGGCCACAAGGATCCGCAAATTCATCTGCGCTGCATCGAAGTTGCCGAGCAACACGGGTTCACCTTCGACACCGTGCAAATGCCTTTGAACGTGCTCGACGCGCATTTCCGAAGTTTCGGCCACCATGTCGTGCCGGTGGCGGTGAAGAAGCAGATGGGAATTCTCGGAATGAAACCGTTGGCTGCCGGCCATGTGCTCAAAACAAACACGGTATCGGCGATCGAAGCATTGCATTACGCGATGAATTTGCCGACGTCCGTTGTTATCACCGGAATGGAAAGCATGGAAAATCTGCAACAAGCGTTGCAAGCGGCACGCACGTTCAAACCGCTCACCGCAGGCGAGGTCAAACAATTGCTCGCCAGAACCGCGGAAGCCGCCGCGACCGGCAAGTTCGAAAAATTCAAGACGACGTCAAACTACGACGGGACAGCGCATAATCCGAAGTGGCTGGGCTAGTATTTTTTAGCCACGGATGAAACACGGATTGAACACGGATTAAAGAAGCGGGCCTGAATCATTTCCTTGTTTGCCCCCGGATTTGCGGCTAAAAAGATTAGCCGACAAACCACCGATGCAACGCAAACGTTTCTATCATCACCTTTATTTTTGGGTGTTCGTCGGGACGTTGCTCGGCATCGCTACCGGCTTACTTTTCCCAGAAAAGGTTGCGCAAAAATTGCCGCCGCATTTCATCGGGCCCCCAGCGATGATCGTCCAAAACTTTTCCGGTGTCGTCTTCAAACCGTTCAGCGATGGCTTCATCAAACTCATTCGCATGGTTATTGCGCCGATCATTTTCACAACCGTCGTCGTCGGCATGGCTGGAATGGGTAATCTGAAGCGCATCGGCCGAATCGGCGCGAAAGCATTTATCTACTTTGAAATCATGACCACCCTTGCGTTGGTCATCGGCTGGCTCGTCGCAAAAACGGTCAGGCCCGGCGAAGGCATGAACGTCGCGGTGGCCAGTCTGAGCATCAAAGACCTTCAGTCGAAACTCGCGGGCGCGCCCGAACATGGCACGTTCGTCGATATGCTGATGAACATCATTCCCGACACCATTGTCGGCGCTTTTGCGCGCGGCGATATTCTGCCGGTTCTTTTCATCTCGGTGCTTTTCGGCATGGCGATGTCGGGACTTGGCGAATCGAATCGGCCGGTCATTCTCGCGCTCGAACAAGTCGCGCGCGCGCTCATGGGGATGATCAGTATGATTATCAAACTCGCGCCGCTGGCCGTGTTCGGCGCGATGAGTTTTACGATCGCGAAATTCGGTCTTAAATCGCTCGTGCCTTTGGGAAAAATGATGGCGTGCATTTATCTGACGTGCGTGAGCTTCGTCTTGATTTGCCTGGGCAGCTTGTTGAGATACGCCGGGGTCAACGTTTTGAAGCTGCTGAAATATTTTCGCGACGAACTGTTCATTGTTTTTGGCACGGCGTCATCGGAATCGGTTTTGCCGCGCATGTTCACGAAACTCGAACATCTTGGCTGCACGAAGCCCCTCGTTG
>JAICXV010000038.1 GCA_025934545.1 Verrucomicrobiia bacterium | reverse complement strand
GGAATCACCGGTTCGTGATACTGCGAAAAGAATGACTCAATAAATCCAGCCCAAATCAACATCACCGCGCAGCCGCCGATCAGCGTGACGACATCATTGGAAATCTCGCGCAGTCGTTCCGAAAGCGTTTTGCGCGTCCCGCGCCCGATGAGCGCCCATCCCAACAACAACCCCGCTTGTCCGGCAATGAGGATGGCGGGAATTTCAAAAGACCCATGAGGCAGCAGCCAGCCGGCCAGAAACTTCCCTTGTCCATCGACGATGTAATCGACGCAAATCGCGCCCATGATCACGCCGTTGTAAAAAAGCATCAGCAACGTCCCAATCCCCCACGTCATTCCGAGCGCCATCGTCAACATCGAGACCTTCGTATTATGCGTCATCAGGAACGTCGAGAAGCTGGCCTTTTGACCTTCCAGACGGTCGTGACTTGCACGTTCTTCGCGCGCGACGCGTTCGCTCGGTTTCATCATGTCATGACCGAACGGCATGGTGACGTGGCGCGAGTCCGGATCAAACACAGTGGCAAATCCGCCAAACAAACAGCCGCCAATCGTAACAGCGACCGTCAGCCAGAACACATTGACATGCCGGCGGAATGTTTGCGGAAACGTTACGGTCAACCAATGGAATGGTCGAAATCGATGGGGCTTCTCACGCGTTTCATGAATCTCGCCGTAAGCACGCGATACGAGCGACTCAAGATATCCGCGCGTCTCCGGCTCGCTGGCGAACGTGTTCAACTTCGCAAGATCGGCTGCCGTGCGTTCGTAGAGATAATGAAAACGGCGGCTCTTTTCGAGCGTCAGGGCGGCGTAAGGATCGTCCTCAATTTTTTTGAGAAACCTTTCCAGTTCGTCCCAGACCGGCCGTTCCGTCGCGGTGAATTTTGACAGGTCAATAATCACACCAATTGCCTCCGTTTGACGTTGAGATATTGCGACACCACATCGGCCGTTAATTTTTCATTCTGGACCAGCGTAAACTGGACGCCTCGATGCTTCAGTTTTTTGCCGAGCTCCAACAAATTATACCACTGAATGTGTCCACCGAGTTGTCGGTAAACATCATCCAGACGCGCGACGTTCGGATCGGTGAACAAAGGCCGCACACCAATCGGTTGAATCATGTTCACCAACAATAAATGCTGACGGCAAACCAGTTCCGCATTCCGCAAAAAACCTTCGGCCAAAAGCGGATCGTCCAACGCCGTCAACACCACGAGCAACGCGCGACGCCGCAGGTTGCTGCGGATGAAGGCGAACAACTCGTCGTAGTCCGGCGTGACGACTTGCGGATGCAATGTGTAAAGCGCATCGCGGCACAGCGAGTAATGCGCCTGTCCGTTACGCGCGCGCACAAATTTCAAAATGCGATCACTGAACGTCAGCATCCCGAACAAATCACCCTGCCGCTCTGCCGCCAGCGCCAGCACCAGCGCCGCGTGAATGAACCGTTCCAGTGTGCTGACTTGTCTCATCGGGTCCGCCGGATCGCTAACCTGGCGCGCGGTCAATCGCGAGGCGTCGAGGATCACGTAGACTTCCTGTGTGCGTTCAATCTGGAAAATTTTCGTGACCGGTTTGCCGCGTTTGGCGGTCGCTTTCCAATGGACGTCTTCGTAACTGTCACCAGGAATATATTCGCGCAATTTTTCAAAATCGCGCCCTTTGCCGACCTGTCGCTGGGTGTGTATTCCCAACGTGCCGCGGTTCAAAAAAAGAGCCGCGACGTTCTTGCGTTCCTTCAAAAGGTCGGGGTAAACGCGCAACTCCGAATGCAACGGCAACGTGGTTCGCGCACCCCAAAAACCAAATGGCGACCGTCCTTCCAGATGGCAGCGCGACAGCGGATAATTTCCACGCCGGCGCGGCGTGCATTTCCAGGCGACGCGCGAAAGTTTACCTTCACCAGGAATTTCAACGAACAACTCGTCCTGTTCTGTTTCGATTTCCCGCGGTAGCGCGATGCCCAACCGCAGAACGCGGCTATCGGCACTGTCGTTCTGACATTGCAATTCGATTTCTGCCGGCCGGTCTTTCGAAAGTCGCAACGTCTCGGCACATTTTACTTGAACACCTCGCACCGAACTAAATGCCAGAACCGCATCCAGCAACGCCCACACGACAAACGCACCGATCAACAGAATCGCATATGGCGCGGCCTCGGGCAGAAGGCCCGCGATCGCCGCGAACGGAACCACGAACAGTAACGTTCCCCAAATTAGTCTGGATTTCGGCGTCAGCATTAACGAGGCACAGCGATTTGCTGCAATAATTTCTCGATTACTTCGCCGACCGTCACGCCCTCGATCTCAAACTCCGGCCGCAACACGAGCCGATGTTCCAGAACGGGCGTCGCCATCGACTTCACATCGTCTGGCGTCACGAAATCCCGCGCATTAATCGCCGCAAACGCGCGACTGGCCAGCAACAAAGCCTGCGTAGCACGCGGGCCCGCGCCGACCAGCACACTCTCGTTATTTCTCGAAGCACGAACGATGTCGACGACGTAAGCGACCAATTCATCACGGACAGTAATTCCGTCCAATTCGGTGCGCAATTTCGCCAAAGTCTCGCTCGTCACCACTTGCTGGACGTCGCCGGTCGCGAGCGTCGTTTCCGGGGCATCTTTGCCGAGCATGCGTTTGGCGAGCGTCAACTCATCTTCGCGTTGCGGCGCGGTCATATTGATTTTGAACATGAACCGGTCCTTCTGCGCTTCCGGCAAGGGATACGTGCCTTCGTATTCGACAGGATTTTGCGTAGCGAACACCGTGAAGTTCGGCGGCAATTGATGAGTGTCGCGGTCGATGCTGACCTGCCGCTCCTGCATGGCCTGCAACAACGCCGATTGCGTTTTCGCCGGCGCGCGATTGATTTCGTCCGCGAGCAGAAAACTCGTGAAGATCGGTCCGCGCACCAATGTGAATTCGTTTTTCTGCAAATTAAACACATTCGTGCCGGTGATGTCGGCGGGCATCAGGTCCGGCGTGAATTGAATGCGCGAAAACTCGCAGCCCAACACGCGAGCGAGCGTGCGCACGAGCAATGTTTTGGCAACGCCCGGCACACCTTCGATCAGCGCGTGTTGCCCGGTGAAAATGGCGATCATCGCGCGGTCGATCACATCGACCTGACCGATGATGACCTTGGCGGTTTCCTGCCGCGCGCGCGTCAGCGTGTCTTTAAGTTGTTCGAGAGGTTGGTTCATACGTTTATATTCGGCGTTTTAAAATTTCGGTGATGCGACGATAGGCTTCGATCGGATTGCGTTCGCGCGGCGCGAGCGCGGCCTGTTCGGAAATGACTTGTTCGACACCGCGCCATTGCTGCGGCGAAACGGAAGCCGTCCTGCCTCGCGATTGCTTCCACTCGCTAAAACAAACATTGAGAATTTCCGAAGGCGCCACTCCTCGACGCACAAGATTGATAAACCCGGACGCCGAATCGCGACCCATCACGACCGGACCTGAGTCGGATTCCTTTTCCGAATAGGACGGCACGAGGCTTTGCGTGTTTCTCCACACGAACAGAATCGCCACAATGAGCAGACTAAAAATCAGCCCTTCGAGATGGTAACGGCGCATCAACGACGCCATGCCGGGACTCTGCGTAACACCCAGATGAGCCTCATCAAAAAGCACATGACGCGAATCGCCGAGCGCCCAGATCAACAACGACGTGTATCGTTCCTTGAACATCGATTCGTTGCTGAACGGATACGAATCCGCCATCAGTAGAATCGAGCCCGTCCCAATCGCGCGCTGTAGCACCACCGGCGTCTTTTTGTCCCGCTGGTAAACGACCGTCCAACCCTTGTCCAGATTGGTGAAACAAACTGCCGTGTGCAACGGCAAAGCCGCCGGTAGCTCCTCGTCGTCCGCAACGCGTTCCGCATCTGGAAAGTCGATTTTTCCGGCGGCATTCTTCGTAAGGTTATTGTAGGTAACTTCAAATCCCCATTCCTTGTTCAGGTCAACGTAATTGCGGCGACGATCGTTTTTGAAATCATCCGGGTCGTCCGGGTCAATTCCTTTTGCCTTTTTCGCAATCGCTTTGTTGGTGGACGAAGACGACTTGGTATTCACGACAATATTAGTTCCCGCGACGCTATTCGTGCTTTTGGCCGTGTCGGCTTTCGACTTTTTGGATTTGCTCTTCTTTTTCGGTGGCGCGTTGGTGGAAGTCACGTCGTTCGTCCGGTCGTGGCGAGACCACCACGTTTCCTGAACTTCCGGATAATATGCCACGACAACTCGTCCGCCTTTTCTGACGAATTGTTGCACGTTATCAAATTCACTCCGCGACATGGACGCGACTGACGAAAAAGGCGACGCCTGCGTTCCCAGCACAAACAACGCGCGCCCGTGGCCGTTCGTCTCCGTAAAGGTCTGTTCGAAGTACCGGTTCGCGGTCATATCAGGTAACCGCTCGAGGCTTTCGTAAAGGACGCTTGCTCCCAACGGGTCGGTCCGCAGCGTTGAATACGGTGGATAAACATCGCCCTGGGAGAGCCGCAATTCGAACAAATGCACCACGCCAAATACGAACACCGCCGCAATCGCGAGGCACAAAAACGCTATGGCCGGGCGTTTCAACATGTGCGAATCCGTTCTACGTTGGTTTGGAATTTCGACATCGTCTCGGCGGTGACGTCGTAAAGGCCGTACCACACTCGTTCGAACGCGCTGACATTATCCGAAAATGCCGCGCGCAACTCCGCCAGCGCACGCGCGCGACGGTTCACTTCGCGTTCGTAATCGCGATTCGATTTGAATTGCGCAATACTGACAATCTCGCGCGACGCCAGATGGGCGAGCGTCGCCAAATAAAATGCGCGCAACGCCAGACGCAGTTCCCCTTTTTCAATCATCTCGCGCGCCAGTTTGAGCCATTCATCTTCGGGAAGCTGCGCAGCCGTGAGATGTTCGTCGGTCAAATCCGGTTTGGCGCCGATGACTTCCGCGCGCACAACTTTCGACGTGCGCGACGCGTGGCGCCACAACCGGAACAGCAGCCACAAGAGCGCGATCGCGGCCAAACCCAGCAGCACGTACGCGAACCCGCGCAGCACCACCATCCAATCGCCGCCTTTGGAACTATTCGTATCGTCGACCTTGGCATTACGCCGGAAATATTTGCCCAGCCAATCGATGATGCTGCGAATCATATCGCGGACAGAAACCATCCAACCTTTGATCGTTTCACCAATCGACTCCAAAAAATTCCGAATCCAACTTTTTGTCGCGCTGTCTTCCGTCTCGACAATCGTTTCACGCGGCATGCGCCACGCGTATTTGTCATGTTTCAGCGTGCTCTTAATCGCGTCATCCAACTGCGTCGGCGAAACCGTCGTTGGCGCAGAAGATTTTTCAGCGGCGTGGGCGGGTGTCGCCACAAACGCCAGCATTAACATCGCCGCCAGCGCCAGCGGCTTGGCCGAAGCGCGCACGCGCGACAAATCCGCCAGCAAATCTGCGCCATCCTTTTGCGCCTCGCCATAAAAACAGCGCAACACGTATACAGCTTTCAGCAGCGGATCAAACGCCAGCCATGCCAGCGTCATCGATGCCGCCAGAAATGTTGTGTTCCAAATTATCAAATATCCCGCGCGGCTGAACGCCGTTTCAATCCCCAAAAGCGACTTCATCAATTCAGGAATTGTCACAATGGTTATCGCCGCATTTAACCAAAGGAAAAACCCCAACAAACACAACGTGCCGAGAAGCCCATGGTTTTGCGCCGGCCACAGTCGCGCCTGCGCGGCCGCGTCTTTGCTCACGGCGCGCACGCGCAATGCCGTCCCGTCTCCAAGCGCGGTCACGCTTTCGTAGTACGCCGTCACCCAGCCGAACGGAATTACCACGACCATTGAAATGGGATGCACGATAAGACGCGTCGGCTGGATAATTCCCTGCACCAACAACACGTTCCATACACGCCGGACTGTCCACTGTGAATTTTCAGCCGCCGAAACGCGTTCACGCAACTTTGTGGCAAACACCGTCTGCCACACCTTCAACCATAAATACAAGACCGCCATGCCGAGTGCCGATGTCGCGCATCGCCGTTGCGCAAACGCTCCGCGACTCATGTCGGCCCAGAAATAAAGCAATCCCAACGCAAACGGGATTGCGCCGACGTAATAAGTCAGCAACGTCGAAATCGGACTCGTCCGCAGCAAATGCACCGCATCCTCCATCACGTCGATGGCCGGGCGACCGCGTTGTGCCGAGCGTTTCTTCATTCGTTCCAAAAACTGGTTTGCCACACCGTCCCGTCATGAAACGCGACGGGAATGCTCAGGAGAATTTTGCCAATCCAATAAAAGACCACCCACGTCGTCGCAAAACTGACGCAAAACGCGGCGGCTCGCGTCAACGAGGCGAAAGAATATTTTTTGTCATCGCGCGCTTTGCGCAGCTTCCGCAGGCAGGACGCGCAAATCACGCGGTCTTCGTGCTCGGCGATGCACTCGCGGCAATAGAATTGTTTGCACTCCGGGCAACGCGCCACCGCTTCACGCTCGGCGTGATTCAGACAATGGCGGTCATGCAGGTCGATCATGAATCTCTGTTTTTCTCCCGCCAATGTTGGCGCAAAAACAGTAATCCGGCGACTCCCAAAATGCCGGCAACCGCCGCGCCGATCAACAGCGTCGCCAGCCGGCCGGACGATTCGAGCGGGCGCATCGCCGCCAATGCCTTGATGTAACCCCACTCCCCGCTGTCGAGTTTTCCATTCGCCGCGAGTGAAAATCTGCCGACGTAACCGATGATATAACTGACGGCGGTAAACGCGCACGCAATCCACGTCACAACCCGCACCGCCACCTTCAAATCAGTTTCATTTTGTTTCACTAACGCAACGAGCACATAAATGGTCAACGCCGCCGTTACCGCCATATCAAGCAGAACCGTCACAACCGAGGGCAAAACGATGTAAAGCGCGTCAGCGACCATTAACCCCAACAATAAAAAGAACAGAATCCGATGGGCGTTGCTGTGATAAGGTTCGAGCGTAGGATCAACCAGATGTGTGGCCTGCCCTTGGGTTGCGGGCACCACCTGCGCGCTGGTTAACGCCGAAGAATATTGCTGCACGATCGTTTCCGCCGCCGTTGTTCCCTGGGCTGATTCCATCAACGGCCGGATTCGCGCCATCACCTTTTCCGCGTTTCGAAGGCGTCGCAGCGACGGCAACTCTTCATAATGGACCGCCGTTTTGAGATGGCACGTGCAGGTCGGTCCGCGCAAAAGATTGAGGAAAACGAACAACCCGAACATTGCCGTGATGATTCCAAGCGTGATCACGCCAGGCAGCACGTTGACCGTCAAAGTCCAGAGCAGAAAAATTCCGGTGACAAACCCAAGAACGACATTCGTCGCAAACCAGTTTTTCGTTCTGCGCAAACAAAACGCCTGGATGTCGCGAAAATAAAAACGTTTGTACGTTTCCGAATAGCCGCCGGTCGATTCCACCTGTAACAAATGATCGTCCCCCAGCCACAAGCGCGTGCGAACGCGCGACGCTGCGACCCAAGTGCCTTTGCGCGACATGCCGCTGCCGGGCAGTTTCAGATATTTGACTGGAGTGGTTTCGGTCATTGGTCAGCTCACGGCCCAATAAGTGATAAGCGCGATCCAGCCCGCGACTTCAAGCGATGCGAAAACGATCGCAAAGATCATATTCGATCGCCGCCAGTTCGGCACAATCGTCGTCGGCGAATTCCAATGGCGAATCGCATAATACAATGCAATTGGCGCCGTAATAATGGTCAGCCAAAAAATAATCAAAGGAAGGATGGCAATTGAAAGCGCAATCCGATCATGGCGGGTGCGGGAGTTTTGCAGCTTCGCAATTTTCCCTTTCGTCTGCCCCGCTTGCAAACAAGCGGGACATAAATGCTGCCCGTCGAGATCCACGTCGCACAACGTGCAGAGGAAACGCCCGCAACCATCGCAAACCACAGCGGCTTTTTTTTCAGGATGATAAAAGCAGCTCGCCTCGCCTTCCATCATGATAGGCGCAGCCGGCGTCGAGACCTCTTCGCGAAACAAAGCGGGATAAACTTCGACGCGCAATTCCGACGCGCATGACGGGCATGCCATCCATGCCTGGTTGAAAAACTCCGTTCCCAATACCGCCTTGCACTTCGGACAAGCAATGAGTTGGCCGCGGGCCGTCATCGTCTTTACAATTTAATCACTCGCGTATCGCAAAGCCGGTCGTGCAGAGCACGCTTTTCCTCGTCCCAGCCCGCCATGAAATATCCGAAACCGCAAATCATGCTGCTGAGAATATAACCAAAAAATCGCCCAGTCGCTTTTCCGTAGCTCACCTGGGTTCCATCCGGATTGACGACTTTGATTTTGCACATCTTCTTGCCGGGCGTTTGTCCATCTTTGCCGATGAAATAGATAAAATAAGCCGCGCGAATCCCCAGTGAAACAATCATCGCTGTAAGCTGCACCGCGATGATTCCAGCAGCGCCGCCTTTCGTTGCGCCGGCTGCCCCCATCACTGCGCCAATGACTCCGCCAACAATCGCTCCTAAAATTCCCGTGATGATACTATCGACAAAGTAAGCGGCGAACCGTGTCCAAAATCCTGCGAACTCCAACGGCCCGCTCGAAACGGTCACACCTTCGCGCAATTTCTGGACAAACACCGGTTTGCAATTGGCGCAGACCCACACGTTGCCATAACGGATAACTTCACTGACCGGAAATACTTTGCCGCACTCAGAACAGATGACTCCACCGCCTGCTCCCGCTGTGGCACCGGCAACCGGCGCAGCGGTAGCCAGAGAAGGTTGCACCTGCGATAATGGGAGCCAGTTCTCCATGCCATCACGCCAGACGAGCGTTTCAGAATTGATTTTGCCTTCGCGCCGCAACGTATCGAGGTCGGCGTCGACTACCGGCCCTCGTTGTTGGCCATTCTCAACGTAGTACCACATATTGTTTGGAATTCCTTTTTCTTGGTCACCTGTGAAACACCATATTTGCGCCTCGTTGTAAAGGCTTTATGACACGGCCAGAGAACTTTTTGACAGCAATAAGCGCGACGTAACGCAGCCGTCCCCGGCTGCGGGTTCAGGCACCGTCTCGGTGCCCTGAATTTCGCAACCCACGCCTCCGTGAGCTACATTCTATTATGAAAGCCGCTTTGCAATTGCCGAAAGCTTTTACCGAAGTCCTCAACTATCCACACATTGAAACATTCCTGCTTCGCGACGACGGCACGTTTCCAAACAGTCGCCTGCCCTTAATCATTTATCGCTCCGCCTTAAAATTGAGTGGGCCTGAAGCCGAGAAAACTTTCAAAAAACTGTTCGCCGAAAACGATTGGACCAACAACTGGGTCGCCAACGTTTACGATTTCCATCACTATCACAGCACGACCCACGAAGTCCTCGGCGTTTCCGGCGGCGAAGCCAGCCTGCACTTCGGCGGCGACAACGGCATTGGCGAACGCATCGCCGCTGGTGATGTCATCGTCATACCTGCTGGCGTCGCCCACAAAAACATGGGTTGCACTCAAGATTTCGCCGTCGTGGGCGGCTATCCTGACGGGCGCGATTGGGACCTAAACAAAG
>JAICXV010000736.1 GCA_025934545.1 Verrucomicrobiia bacterium | reverse complement strand
TTTCCATTGGCAATGCGCGGCGACGCAACAATCGGTTTCATCGTCAGATACCGCCATTGTTTTGCGCCAGTCTTCGGATCGAGGGAATAAATCGAACCGTCGCATGAGGCAAAGACCACATGCCCGTCGCTCGTGTCTGCGGTCGTATAGACGGGACCGTGCGTTTGGAATTCCCATTTCGGTTTTCCATTCTTCAATGACAACGCATGCACCAAACCCGATGCATCGCCGATGATCGCGCAGTCATTCGTCACCGCTGGCGACGCCGCTGCCAGCCATCCAGCGTCGTACTGCCATTTCGCTTTTACGCGCGAATACTTTTTATTGATTGAATAATCCGGGCGTGGCCACTGGTTTGCCTGCGAGGCAAAATCATGTTTCTCCAATGTAATGTGGTGCCACGGCTTTTTATTTCCCACGCCCGGATTTCGTTCCGTCAGCGTCATCTTGCCTTTGGCAATATCAACCAGCGTGTATCCACCAACCTTCTCGTGCGCGCGCAGGTTCGACCGCCCCATCGCGCCTGGAATCCCTTCGAATTCCATTTTGCGATTAGCGTGACCGTGCCCGACCAAAATCGTTTGGATATTATATTTTTTGAGCAGGTCGAGCGCGAGATACCAGTTGTCCAACTGTTCATCCAACGGATAATGCGTGACAAAAATCAAAGGTCGTCCGGGCGGCAGCGTCTTCAACGTTGATTCCAGCCAGCGCAAATCTTCCGGCGCAAAATGGCCGTCTCCCATCTTCATGACCGGGCCCTCGTGCATCGCCAAAAATGTGTATTCGCCGGCGTTGAAGACGAACTTGTCCGACCCCCAGAATTTGGAAAAGGACGTCGCACCGGATTCCGACCATTTGCAGTCGTGATTTCCCGGCGTGACGTAAACCGGGATCTTGCACTGGTCGTAAATACTTTTGGCCAATTCGAATTCGTCGTCTTTGCCAAGCTCCGTCACGTCACCTGAAACAATGACGAATTGAATATTCGACTGTGAATTCAGGTCCCTCATCGTTGCCCTCAAATCGTCTTCGCCGGTCGGTGAACCGACATGCGTATCGCTCAACCAGGCAAAATGTAATGGTTGAGCCACCGCGAAAAACGGGCACAGCAGTAGAATGGTCAAGACACGCATCGTGCGAATTGTCGAGATGGGCGCAATTCCGTGCAAGATATTTGTGCTTTGGGACGCCGAAGTTAAACCAGTCACAATTTTCCTGGGGTCATCTGCCTGTTGCTGCGAAATTAACCACCGATATTTTCCTGTTTTTCCACCGGTTCAGAGGCATGTTGATGCGCGTCACTCTATGCGGCTGATCGGTCACGTCACGGGCGAAACTAACGCCCATCTTTTTTCCGATTACCTGAGCTCTTTGGAAATCAAAAGCTCAGTCGAACAGGACTCCGCCGACAAATGGGCCGTCTGGATTTATTCCGAAGACCAGGTCGACGTCGGCAAACAGCAGCTCGCCGAATTTATTGCCCAACCAACCAACCCAAAATTTACGCAAGGCGCGCGCAAGGGTCAGCAAGTCCAAAATCAGGAAAGGCATGCCGAGGAAAAACTTGGCGAACGCGTTTATACCCGCGAGGACATGTGGCCGAACGTCAGTTTCGGCGCCGTAACACTTGCGCTCATTTTGATCTGCGTCGCGTTATCGATTTATACCGGATTTTCAGACAAAGCGTCAGTTGTTGTAACGAAGTTGCATAGCTTGTTTATTAGCGAACAGTTCTTCCCTTCATATCTTAAACAGACAGAGTTCAAAGATTACATTCCGTTTCTTCCGGAAGTTCGACAAGGAGAAGTCTGGCGCCTGGTGACTCCGGCTTTTGTCCATTTCGGAATTTTGCACATCCTCTTCAACATGCTCATGTTGAAAGATCTCGGGACCATGATCGAAGTCCGACGCGGCAGCTGGA
>JAICXV010000048.1 GCA_025934545.1 Verrucomicrobiia bacterium | reverse complement strand
GTAACACCCCTCAGGTCAATGATGGAATTGAGTTTCGCTTTCAATTGTACTTCATCGTTCACAAGCACCGGCTGGCCAAACTTAAACTGCTCTATACCGTAGTTTATCTCCATTTTAACGTTACGGATATCTGCAATCTGCTGTTCGAAATGGCGAATGAATTGGAAAATAACAGTAGAAACCAAAAAGACGGCCACCGTCAGGCCAACAAAAAAATGTTTTCGCTTGGCGGCTGAAAGAGCTTTGTGTTTGTTGAATACCCATAGCACCCAATATGCGACTCCCGGCACCAAGACCCCAAGGATAAGCTTAACTGCTAAATCTTGGAGCAGCGCATCAGCGAACCATTTTGGCGAGATATCACCCATTTGAAATCCTGTCCCTAAAAAATTGCCCATGTCAACGTCAACTTAACCGGAGGCAGTTCAAATCAATCCAGCCCCGTTACGACTGTAATTTCGACTTTGGACCCGGGAATTATTTCATCCACAGGTTCAAACGTGTAAGCTCGACCGCGTCCGGATAGTTCAAATTTTGAGACAAGTTTGGTCGGTCGCACAAACAAGTGGAAGCTCACCCAAAGCTCCATACGTTCGATGTCCATCGACTCGATCAAAAATTCCCCTGGGCCGAATTGAATACCTCCCTGACACGTTTTGGCCATTCCTCCTTCTGTGCGAAGTAGCGCGGGATCTTGTGATAATTCCTGAGAAACCATGCGGTGCGCCTGTTCAAGAACGAACTCCTTAAACAGCATGGTCCTATTATTCATAACACAGGACTTGTCCCTGAGGTCAATATCACGGGGTGGGTCCGCAGGAGTAACACTGCGCGCCCTGAATGCAATTTGTACATTCGTAATTTCGCGAATGGTATGTTTAGCCTGGATTTTTAGGATGTCGGCAAACTCATCGGTGCACGAGACGAAACTGAGTCGTTTATCCAGTTCCAGTTGCGCATGGGCAGCCTTGGTGAGTTTTTTTGCGACGATGAATCCAGACGCCGCCGCAATCGCGTGTACCTTTTCGGCGAGAACTATGATTTCGTTTTTCCCTACGGGTTCCTTCCAGTTCTTACATTCAAAAATCCAACGCGCTTCATACGGAGTATTAGGTGCGGTGGTCACAAAAACATCCACTTCATGTTTAACGCCGTGAATCGTGAATACCTTGTTCGATTCGACCGTGAAGTTGGAACCTCTTAGTCTCGGGTCTCTACTAAGAATCGTATCTTCGATGAGAGCCACCGCCTTCTCCAAGGCGGTGCCCTTTGATGAGCTTTGGTTTGGCATTAGCGTTATGGAATCTTTCTGCGTTTGCGCCTTGCTGACAAGTGTTCAATAGTTTGTAAATTACTTGGACTGCGGAGTTTTCAAACAGGCATGGGGCGCGAGGCGTCTAAACAAGCCGACTTCCTCATCGACAGAACAGCTACTTCATGTTGCCATCGACCTCGTGTTTACCCATAAAAAAAACACCGGTTTTTGTGCCCTGGTCGCGGCCCGCGACTTTCTGTTAAGCGTTGGATGGCAGCTTGTTCGAACTTTTGCGAAATTGCTGGCGGCACGGGTTCGTTTTCCGGTAAACAAAACGACATGCACCTCGCCGCATCGATCCGCAAATGGCTGTTCTTGTTTTTCGGTCTCTTTACTTTTGCCGCGACGGCTGCCGATCGCCCGAACATCCTTTACTGTCTCGCCGACGATTGGTCGTATCCACATGCCGGCGTTTACGGCGATAAAGTCATTCGTACGCCGAACTTCGACAAGCTCGCGAGCGAAGGCGCGTTGTTCACTCACGCCTTTTCAGCGGCACCGAGCTGCACGCCGTCGCGCGCGGCGATGCTCACTGGCCGTGCGCCGCATCAATTGCGCGAGGGCGCCAATCTGTGGGGAATGCTGCCGAAAGAATTCGAAACGTATCCAGACATGTTGGAACGCGCCGGATACGTCGTTGGTCTTTGGGGCAAGGGTTGGGGACCCGGCAACTATCAAGCGGGCGGCTGGACTCGCAATCCCGCCGGACCGGGATTCGCCAACTTCGAAGCGTTTTTGAAAACGGTCCCGAAAGGTAAACCGTTCTGTTTTTGGTTCGGCAGTCACGATCCGCATCGTGCTTACAAAAAAGGGTCGGGCGTTGAAGCCGGCTTAAAACCCGATGGCGTCCAGGTCCCGCCGTTCTGGCCCGACACTCCGGCGACGCGCAGCGACATCCTCGATTACTACGCTGCTTCCGAGCGTTTCGATCGCGACATGGGTAAATATTTGGAACTGCTCGAGAAATACGGTTTCGCGCAAAACACCATTGTCGTGGCGAGCGGCGATAACGGCTGGCCGTTCCCTCGCGCTAAAGCGAATCTTTACGATGCCGGCACACGCCAACCGCTTGCGGTTCGTTGGCCGGGCAAAGTGAAACCCGGCATGGTCATCGACGCGTTCGTGAATCTTACTGATATCGCACCGACCTTTCTCGACGTCGCCGGTCTCAAACCTCCGTCGAATATGACCGGTCAAAGTTGGGTTCCATTGCTCGAAGGTAAATCCCAGCCCGGTCGCGACGCCGTGTTCGTCGAACGCGAGCGTCATGCCAACGTTCGCAAAGGCGATTTGAGTTATCCGTCGCGCGCCGTTCGCAATGACTCATACCTCTACATCCGCAACCTGCGCCCACATCGCTGGCCTGGCGGCGATCCGGAAAAGTACGTCGCCGTTGGTCCTTACGGCGATTGCGACGACGGCCCGACCAAACATGAGATCATCGATCACAAGGCCGAGCCGTACTTTTTCCTGGCATTTGCAAAACGTCCAGCCGAGGAGCTCTACGATCTAAAAAATGATCCGTACGAAATGACCAACGTGGTCGAGCGCGCCGAATACGCTGACGCGCACAAACAGATGCGCGCGAAATTGGACGATTGGATGCGCAAAACCAAAGATCCACGTTTCGACCATGACGATGATCGATTCGACAAATACGAATATTTTGGCAACGCCCCGAAAGAGCAGCCTAAGCGCAAACGTGTTAACGCGCAGACGAAGTGACCTATTCGCCCTTCGCTAAATCGGGCAGGAACCACGAAACGACTGCGGCAAATGCGAACAGCACGCCGATGCCGAGCAGCGCTGATCTAAAATCTCCGACCGAGACGTAGAGAAGAAAGACGACGGTCCCGATTCCGGCGGCGATTCGGCCAATATTATAACAGAATCCAGCGCCCGTCGTGCGGAGCAGGGTAGGGAACAAGGGCGGCAGATACATGGTGTAGAGACCAAACACGCCGGAACAAAAGCCGATGAGCGGCAGATAAATTTCCAACTCATCAGGCCCGCGTGGAATTCGGAACGCCTGCCAGAACGCGAGCACAAACGCGATGCACGATAAAAAGATTGTGCGTCGATATCCGATGAATGTGGCGACCCACGAAGAAAAATAATTTCCAAAAATGGAAACGCCGACGACCAGGAAAAATATTTTGGAAACGTATTGCTGCTTTTCCGCCGCGCTCCAGGTCGCCAGTTGCGGCAAGTTGCGAAGATATTGCGGGTGCCAGAACATGAACGCCCACCATCCGGTCAACGTCAGCGAACAAACGGCGATGGTGAGCACCGTCGTTTTGCAGATGTCGCCTTTGAACAAATCGCGCAACTGCGGTTTGGTTTGTTCCTTGAGCTTCGCTTCGCGCCATTCCTCGGGCTCAGGAACGTTGCGCCGAATCCAAAAGACAATGATGGCCGGCAGCACGCCGACCAAAAAAACGTATCGCTCGGGTTGTCCGGCCAGTTCGTAAACAACGAAGCACGCGAAAAGAATGCCGAGGTTGACGCCGGTTTGCAGCACGGCTGCAATCCACGGACGCCAATGTTTCGGCCAGGTTTCGGCGAGCAAACTCGCTCCGACCGCCCATTCGCCGCCGATGCCAAGCGCCGAGATGAATCGGAAAATGAGCAGTTGCCACCATGTTTGGGCAAAAAACGAAATGCCGGTGAACGCGGCGTAAGTAAGAATCGTCAGGCTGAGCGCGCGACTGCGTCCGATCTTGTCGCCCAGTCGTCCGAAGATTCCGCCGCCGACAGCCCAGCCGATGAGGAACGCCGCCTGGATCCAGGCACTGTAAGTTTTGACGTGAGGGTCGGTTGTGCCGTCGACCTTCAGCAAATGCGCGACAAGCGGAGTTGCGACCAACGTGTAAAGATGCAGCTCCAATCCATCAAAAAACCAACCTAACCACGCCGCGATTCCGGATTTCCATTGTCGCGCCGAAAGCGAACCGAAGCTGGCTGAAACCGGCAGCGCGACATCAGCAGCAGTCGCGGCTACGGGTTGTTCGGATGGTGGCATCGGTCTGGAGTTTAAATGCACTCGCGCGCAATCGGAACAAAAAAGAGCCCCGACCGAAGCCGGGGCTTTGCTTTTTACAATTTAGTTATGGCCCAACGTTACCGGCGATAATAACCGTGCCCGTAATAGCCGTAGCCATGGCCGTAATAGGCGAAGCGATGCGGGTAATAATATCGCGGCGCAACGTAAACGCGTGCCGGAGCCACCACCACTGGCGCACAAGGTGCCTGATAAACAACTTCCGGCGCGGGGGCGCAAACCTGGGGCTGCGCGTAGACGACCGGCGCGGGCTGGCTCACGACCACTTGTGGCACGGGCACCGGCAAGGGCAGGCCAAACCCGAAACCGAGGCGCACACCTGCATGGGCAGCGGAAGCGGCTCCGATTAGAATTGCTGACAGTAACAATATTTTTTTCATACAATAATTCGACGCCTCAAGTGTTCATTTATTGAGGAAAAATGAACGTTTCTGACGCATTTATTTTGAATAATTCCGGAGGTAAACAGTCTGATTGCAGCCCGATATTTAAGTAAAACTTATCGTGCAGCAATTGCTGTTTGTAACCTCCTGCGCGTCTGCGATATCTATCTCGGCGAATGAATCTGGTCTCCCCGGCGATGCGACGTCCGATCACCACCCTGGTGGTCATTCTTGGCGTGTGTCTCGGAGGCGTCCTCGCGTGGCGGCAGATGGCGCGAGATATTTTTCCGCCATTGGGAATTCCGACGATTTACGTTGCGCAACCTTACGGCGGAATGGACCCGGCGCAGATGGAGGGTTATCTCACTTATTTTTACGAGTATCACTTCCTTTACATCACGGGCATTGAGCACGTCGAATCGAAATCCATCCAGGGCGCGGCCATCATGAAGCTGCAGTTTCATCCGGACGTCGATATGTCGCAGGCGATGGCGGAAACCATTTCGTACGTCAATCGCGCGCGTGCATTTATGCCGCCGGGCACGGTGTCGCCTTTTGTGATGCGGTTTGATGCCGGTAGCGTGCCGGTGGGACAATTGGTTTTTTCGAGCGAGACGAAATCGGTTGGCCAGATGCAGGACGCGGCGTTGAACCTCGTGCGCCCGTTGTTCGCGACGTTGCCTGGAGTTTCGGCGCCTCCTCCGTTTGGCGGAAGCGCGCGTTCAATCGTGGTCAATCTCAAGCCGGACCGCTTGCGTGCATATAATATGTCGCCGGACGAAGTGGTCGCGGCGATTGCGAGTGCGAATACGATCAGTCCTTCGGGAAATATGCGGCTAGGGGATAAATATCCGATGGTTCCGGCCAATGGGACGGCGAAAAACATCAAGGACCTTGAGGCCGTTGCAATTCGTCCCGGCGCATTCCCAACGGTATTCGTGCGCGATGTCGGTGAGGTGATTGATGGTTCGGATATCCTGACAAGTATCGCGCTGGTGAACGGTCGTCGCACGGTTTACATCCCGGTGACCAAGCGCGCCGATGCTTCGACGTTGTCGGTCGTCGATTTGGTTAAGAAAAACCTCCCGAAATTCCAAAGCGTGCTGCCGGATGACGTGAAGGTGAGTTACGAATTTGATCAATCCCCTTATGTCACGCGCGCGATCAACTCGCTCACGCGCGAAGGTTTGCTGGGCGCGGTTCTGACCGGCGTAATGGTGTTGTTGTTTTTGCGCGATTGGCGGAGTGCTCTCATTGTCGTGTTGAATATTCCGATTTCACTGATTGCCGCAATGTTCGCGTTGGCGATTACGAAGCAGACGATCAATCTGATGACGCTCGGCGGACTGGCGCTGGCGGTTGGTGTTCTGGTCGACGAAGCCACGGTTACTATTGAAAACATTCACACGCATCGCGCAAAAGGTGAATCGCTTGCGCTGGCGTCTTTTAACGCAACGAATGAAACGGCGGTCCCGCGGTTTCTGGCGATGTTATGCGTGCTGGCGGTTTTTATTCCGGCGTTCTTCATGACGGGCCCGGCGAAGGCATTGTTTGTGCCGCTGTCGCTGGCGGTCGGATTTTCGATGATCGCGTCGTTTTTACTGTCCAGTTCGCTCGTGCCGATTTTGTCAGTTTGGATTCATCGCAAAGAACACGGCCAACATGGAGCTGGAGCGTTTGCCAAAATGCAGGCTGGCTACTCGCGTTTCGCACAGGGACTGGTGCGTGTGCGTTGGGTGATCTTGATCGTTTATTTAATCGTCGTCGGTGCGCTCATTTATTTTGTTGGCGGCAGGCTCGGGACGGAAATTTTTCCGAAAGTCGAAGCGGGACAATTACAATTAAGACTGCGCGCGCCTGCCGGAACAGTTTTGGAAAAAACGGAACAGACGACGTTGGCTGTCCTGGACAACATCAAGCAAGAGGTCGGCGCGACGAATGTCGAAACAACGATTGGTTTGATCGGTGTGCATGCGGCCAATTATCCCATCAATTTCATCTATCTTTGGAACAGCGGGCCGGAGGAAGGCGTCGTGCAGGTGCAATTCAAACGCGGCGCGAATATTCGCGTGGAACAATTAAAGGAAACGTTGCGCGCAAAGTTTAAGCATGAATTTCCGGACGTGGTGTTTTCGTTCGAACCGGCCGATATCGTTAGTCGCGTCATGAGCATGGGAGCAACAACGCCGATTGAAATTGCGGTGAGCGGGCCGAACCTCGCGGCGAGCCGGGAATTTGCGGAAAAGATTCGGACGCAATTGGCTGACATCCCGGCATTGCGAGACATCCGTTTTGCGCAATCGCTCGATTATCCCACGGTCGATGTGGCAATTGATCGCGAACGGGCGGGGTTGATTGGCGTGAAAATGACGGATGCGACGAGGTCGCTGGTCGAAGCCACCACTTCAAGTCGATTCACTGTTCCTAACTATTGGGCGGACCCGAACAGCGGCGTCAGTTACCAGGTGCAGGTGCAGATTCCGCAGGACAAGATGACGTCGGTCGAGAGTTTGAAAAATGTGCCGGTTCTCGGCAAAAATAATCAGCCGGTTCTCTTGCGCACAGTGGCGACCGTCACCAATGGCACGACGGTCGGCGAATACGACCGTTACAATATGCAGCGCATGGTCACGTTAACGGCGAATTTGCACGATTCTGATCTCGGCACCGTTGGACGGCAGATTAACGCCGCGTTGCAAAAAGTGGGGAATCCTCCACCGAAATCGCGCGTGGACGTGCGTGGGCAAACTATTCCGCTGGAGCAGATGTTAAGCGGCCTGCGAACGGGGTTGCTGCTCGCCGTTGTCGTGATCTTCCTTTTGCTGGCGGCGTATTTTGAATCGGTTTTGCTGGCGCTGATTGTCATTTCTACAATTCCCGCGGTCGTTGCCGGCGTGGTGGTGAGCCTGTGGCTGACCGGAACAACCATCAACATCCAATCATTCATGGGCGCAATCATGGCCGTCGGTGTCGCCGTCGCGAACGCAATTTTGCTGGTAACATTCGCCGAACGCGCGCGTGTTGGCGGCGCCGATTCGCTGGCCGCGGCCGTGGAAGGTGCGAGCACTCGCTTGCGACCAATTCTGATGACGAGTTTCGCGATGATCGCCGGCATGCTGCCGATGGCGCTCGGCATCGGCGAAGGTTCGGAACAGACGGCGCCGCTCGGTCGCGCTGTCATCGGCGGGTTGATTGCCGGAACGATTGCGACCTTGCTCGTACTCTCGTCTGTGTTCAGCATCCTGCGCGCGCGCAGCAGTCGTAAATCAATGTCCATGGATCCAAATGATCCGCAAAGTGGCTATACTGCCGTCAGATCATGAAATTAAAACGTTCTATACAATTTCACGTTTTCGCGCTGCTGTGCGTCGCGGCATTGGTTGGCTGTCAGCCCGAGCCGGCCGCTCCGACTAAAAAAGCCGAGCCGCCCATCGCGGTTAAATTGGTCAAGACGGGCAAAGGTGACGTGACGCGCGCGGTCTCACTGCCGGCGCTAATCGTCGCTAACCAACACGCAACGCTTTATTCAAAAGCGACGGGTTATGTGAAGAAAATTTCGGTCGATAAAGGTGACCAGGTTAAAGAAGGCGATGTTCTCGCTGAATTGGAAGTGCCCGAGCTGACGGCGGATGCCGCGCGTTTCAAAGCCGACGCTCAAATCGCGAATCTCGATTTTCAACGCGCTTCCGATGCACAAAAGAAAGCGCCAGACCTGATTCCCGCGCAAACGATCGACACCGCGAAAGCGAAAGCAGAAAGCGCCAAAGCAAATCTCGAGCGTGCCGAAACCCTTCTTGGATATACGAAAATTTCTGCACCATTTTCCGGCACGGTTACGCATCGGTTTGTGGACCCCGGCGCGTTTGGTCCTGCCGCAACCGGCAGCAGTCCCGCTTCAAATGCCGCTGTTGTTACGATCGATGATTTCAATGTGGTTCGCGTTCAAATCCACGTCCCTGAAACGGAAGTGCCTAATATCCGAACCGGTTTATCCGTCAAAACAACCGTCGACGAACTGCCGAACAAAACGTTTGCGGGCGAAATCACGCGTTCGTCGCAGGCGCTGGATGAATCGACGCGCACGATGCTTGTTGAAGTGGATTTGAAAAATGAAAACGGACCGTTGCGTCCCGGGATGTTTGCGACCGCGAAAGTCGGAATCGAAACACACACCAATGTCTCGCTCGTGCCGGTTGAGGGCGTCATGGTCGAAAAATCTGGTTCATCAATTTTCGTCGTTGATAATGGCGTGGCCAAAAAGATGCCGGTGAAAACCGGTTTCAACGACGGCCAAAACGTCGAGATAACCGAGCCTCAATCGCTTCCGCCCTCGGTCATTTCTGTCGGCAAAACCACTCTCGCCAACGGGCAGGCCATCACGATTTCCCAATGAGTCACGTT
>JAICXV010000147.1 GCA_025934545.1 Verrucomicrobiia bacterium | reverse complement strand
TGCTTTTGTTTGTTATAGGGCGTTTTTCAAAATCCAATCCACCGCAGCAGGTACATCGTCGACGGCCACACCCGCGTCGACCTTCCCGGCTGCTTCCGTTTGTTTACCATATCCAGTGCGAACCAAAATGCTTTTCTTGACACCGGCATTCCATCCGCATTGCAGGTCGGATTCCTTGTCGCCAACCATGAAGCTTCGCGCGAGGTCGATGCCGAACTCATTTCGCGCATCGAACAAAAAATTCGGAGAAGGTTTGCGGCCGTGACTCGGCTGGTCGGGAGCTTCAGGAGCGATATAGATTTTTTTAAACTTCACACCGTCTGCAGCCAGAATCGCGGACAACCGCGCGTTGACGGCATCCACATCCTTCATCGAAAAATAGCCACGCCCGACGCCCGATTGGTTCGAAACCATTATTAATAAAAAACCAGCATCCACCAAACGCCGCAACGCTGGGCCTGCTCGTTCAAAAACCGCCACATCCTCGGGCCGGCAAAGGTACTCTTTTTCCACGATAATCGTTCCATCGCGATCCAAAAAGACAGCTCGGTTGCTCGGCACGGGCCAATCAATAACAGAGCGGCGCGGGCGGGCAAGTTATCTGTGCTCAGTTGTTCACCGATAGTTTCGACGTTTCTCAAAAAGGCTCGACAATTGTTCGCCGCGTGTCACATTTGTCAAAGATACATATGCCAAGTATGAAAGTCCTCCTCAGTGTGTTCGTTATCGCTTTCCTTGCCGTGGGTTGCTCTGTTCCCGGAACTGAAAGAAAATTTGGCCGCGGCCTCGCCAACGCCACCGAATTCGCCCGCCTCGGCGAAATCCGTCGCTCGATGGAACAAACCGCCGTCTTGAAGAATCCTGATACGGCTTACACGGCGGGCTTCTTCCACGGTCTCAATCGCAGCCTCGCCCGCACCGGCGTCGGTATTTACGAAATGGCCACCGCGCCGCTTCCGAACGATTGGACGACCAAAGATTACGGTCCGATTTTCCGTCCCGAAGGCACCGTCTATCCCGACAGCTATAAGCCGCACTGGATTGCCGACGAATTTGTTTCGCCGGATGCCGCGCTGGGTTTCGCTGGCGGTGACGTGATGCCCTTCGTGCCGGGAAGCCGTTTCCGAATATTCGACAACTGATCCAGTTGGCACTCGAAAAACAATCTCCCTGCAAGGTCAACTTCCTGCTCAATCTATTGGGCAAGCGCCCTGACGGCTTTCATGAGCTCGAAACACTCATCCACCCTGTGCCGGTTTGTGATCGTCTGACCTTCGACCGCAAGGGGACCAACATCGAATTGACGTGCAGCGACCGGCACTTGCCGACCGATTCAAGGAATTTGGTTTACCGCGCCGCCGAACTTTTTCTGACCACGGCCGAGATCAAAGATGGCGTTCGCATTCATTTGGAAAAGAATGTGCCGACGGCCGCTGGACTCGGTGGCGGAAGTGGCGACGCGGCCGTAACATTGCTCGGCTTAAACGAATTGTTTTCAGAACCACTGCCGAAGACAAAGCTGTTTGAATTGGCCGCAAGTCTCGGGTCGGACATTCCGTTCTTTTTACAAAACGGACCCGCCATCGGCACTGGTCGAGGCGAGCAAATCAAGGCACTCGAGCAGTTCACTTGTCTCACTGGCAAAAGCATTATTCTTGTTCATCCCGGTTTTGGGATCTCCACGCCGTGGGCTTACAAACAGATGTCGAATTTTCCCGAGGCGCAAAACGGCAAGCCGGGACGCGCGGATAAACTGGCTGCGTTGCTTTCGAAAGACGATTTGGCCGGTGCTGCGAAAGAATTTTACAATTCGCTGGAAGCACCCGCACTTAAGAAATATCCCCTGCTCGTGCTGTTCCAGGAATTTTTCCGTGAGCAGGGAGCGATGACGACGTTGATGTCCGGCAGCGGGTCCGCGACCTTTGCCATCATGGAATCGCAGTCAAAAGCCGTCAATGTCCTCGAAGCTTTCAAGATAAAGTTCGGCGACAAGATGTGGCTGGCAGCAGTGCCACTGTCGGTTTGATTTTGATTTGCAGTCTCCTCGCAAAACGTTAACTTAACCACGGCTTGTCCGATGGTGTAATGGTAGCACATGGCCCTTTGGAGGCTATAGTCATGGTTCGAATCCATGTCGGACAGCCAATTTCACTTACTTCTACCGCACGTTCCCGCAAAAGTGCACTTCAATGCCAAGTTCATCAAAAGCCGCAGCTTTGATCCGCGCTGCCCGATGCGCTTGACGTTCGTCCGGCGCGTACACGACCTGGATATGATTGGATTTGTGACGCGCCATCATTTGGTCGCGCGAAATGCCGTCGAACACAGCGTGCATAATCGGCCATTGCGGCGTTGTTTCGCGCCAACGACGGTCGGTTTCGGCTTGCGGCAGTTTCACAACTTCACAAACGCCGAGGTCGCAATGAAGTTTTCCGTCCATGATAAAAACCCGACTCCACACGACCGCGCCCGGTTTTGAAATTCCTTTGACCGTCCCGCCGCCCAGACGGAAATACATCGGGGGCTGGCGTTCGCTCGACGCGCCTTTATAGCCGCCGATGAAATGTGCGGGCGGCGCGGCGCCGGAAATTAACAGCACCCAAATATATTTGTCTTCGTACTGCTGCGCCCAACGAAGATCGTGCAATGTATTTTCTGGCGGAAATCCCAGTTCGCGCCACAACTGATAGGTCATCAGTCCATCGAGCCCGGCGCATTCGTCGACCTCATTGAAGTGCGGCAACGCTTCACCGGAAAACAACGTTCGACCGGTTCGCAAACATTTCACAGGCGGACGGTCGACGTTGTTTAACAAGCCTTCGACCAAATCGCTGGCGGGCGCGAGATCTTTTAAACCTTGCTGATACTGGATTCCGATTGTCGCGCATCCAAACTCGTCAGCCAATCTGACGGCGGCGATGTACATCTTGCATTGCTGCAACGTTTGAGCGCGGGTCAATTCTGTGGCTTCGTCCTTGCCCCAACGAAAGGTCATGCCTTTTTTCAAAAGCCATTGCAAAACGGCCTTTGCTTCGCGGTCACTCACCTGCTGCATGGCCGCGTAAAGGGCGGATTGACTGAGGCGCTCTTTAAAAATTCCGGTCTGGTGCAGTAATTCATCGGGAATGATGGCATTGAACATTCCCATGCAACCTTCGTCGAACACGCCCATGATCGCTTTTTGCGCTTTGAAGCGACGGGCGAATTCACGTCCCAATTTTTCATCGGCCTTCGGCATCTTTGCATCGGAAAAATCGCGCACGTGACTTTCATCGTGCGCGACCCGGCCATTCTTGAGCCATGCGCGCAATCCGTCGGTGAAAAACTCGTCGTCGAATTTTTCACTCCATAGTGAGCTGTAGCCGATTCCCAACTTTGTCAGCGACGCATTGAGGTTCAACATCCCAACAAGGCCCGGCCAGGTTCCGCTCCAATTTGCAACCGTCAAAATCGGACCACGATGGGACAACAGGCCGCCCAAGAGGTGTTGGCTATATTGCCAAACACACTCGGCAACGATGAGCGGCGCATTGGGATCGAGTCCGCGAAATACTTCCAATCCCATTTTTTGTGAATCAATAAATCCGTGCTGCTTTTTCTTGTCGTAGGGATGCGCACGAACGACCGACCAACCTTCGGCTTTCAACGCGCGGCCCAGCAACTCCTCCATCTTCGCCTGTTCAGGCCAGCATTTTTGATTGGCCGAAAGGCGGAGGTCGCCATTCGACATCAAATAAACATGCTTCGGTTTGAGCGAAGTGGATTTCACATCACCACTTCAAGACGGGCGGGAAATATTCTTTGATCAAATCGTCGTAGAACGGGCGCAGCTCTTTCAAATTCGGCGGGACATGACTCTTTGTGTAGAGATCGTAAGGATTGAAGGCCTGCACCCACTTTAACATTTTCCGATCCTCGTCGTTCATGAGATGATCGTACTGGCCCTCGCGATGCCACGGGTAAAACGAGTGATACCGGATAATGTAGAGCGCTTCTTTGGGCAAATAATCTTTGGTGACGTGGTAAAGATATTCGTCGTGGCCCCAGGACATTTGCACCTGGTCGAGGCCTGCGTTTTTTTCGTAAACCCCGAGGCTGGTTTGGTATCGCGGATTTTTGCTGTCTGCATTGTCCGCGAAAAATTGGTGGAACACGATCTTGTCGGAATAAGCACAGCCGACCGGAAAGGTGTCGCCCACAACGGCCCATTGCGGCTCGCCGAAGAGGCAAAGAATTTTTCCCAGGTCGTGGATTAGGCCCGTGAGAATAAACCAACGCGGATGTCCATCTTTGCGAATCTGCTCGGCGGTTTGCAGAAGATGATCCAGTTGCGACAGGTTCGTGTCCGGATCGCTGTCATCGACCAATTGGTTCAGATACTCGAGGGCTTCCCAAACTCCCATTTGCCGGCGATTGAGTTTTAGAAAGTCGCGTCGCTTCTCCTGCACAAAATCGCGCGTCTGATAGCGATGATTGAGCCGATAAAATTCGCGCACGGTCGGTCGTGCATCGGCTTCGTAATTGCGGAACTGTTCCTTCTTTTTGTTCGCGTCAACTGCTTGAAAAGACTTTTCGGGGTAGCGCTCTTTCAGAAAATCTTCCCATTCCTCGAGGTTTTCCAGAGGCGCGGGATTGGCCGAAACATTGTCGTTCATCTTCATACGGCTTCGATAAGGTAGAGTGGCCTTGTCCAAGAAAAATTCAAGTCTCGAAGGGCCTTAGTCCCCTGCTCTACTCTCCGAGTGTGAATATCGAAGTCTCCGCCGCCCTGCTCTTTCGTGATGGCAAACTACTCATTACGCAGCGACCTGCCGGCACGCATTTGGCCGGGCTCTGGGAATTTCCCGGCGGCAAACGCGAACACGGCGAAACATTCGAAGAATGTTTGCAGCGCGAATTGCGCGAAGAACTCGCCATCGAGGTCGATGTCCACGAATTATTTGAGGAAATCGTCCACGAATACCCGGAGAAAGCGGTGCACCTGAAATTTTTTCGATGCGAATTGAAATCCGGCGAGCCGCGCCCGATTCATTGCGAAGCGCTCCAGTGGATTACTCGCGATGACCTGAACAAATACGAATTCCCCGCCGCCGACGCCCAGCTTATCAGCCGATTAGCCGACCATAAAACGATTTGGAGTTAATGGACCGATCGTCCGCGCTATTTCCAGCTCAGGATATTGTCCTTGTTGACACCCTGGTCAGGCAATGTGTTCGGGTCGGCGTTCTTGTCCGCGCCTGCGGACCAGATGATGACATCACCGGGGACATTGGTCGGCACTGTATTCGTAATCGCGCCGCTCTTGTTGAGCATGTCGTATAACGCGCCGTAGAAAGAATCGTAGCATTGATCGTCGTAATTGATATCAAGGGTGATGATGTAAGGGTTGCCAAATGGATCGCGCAAAATGCCGTTGTAGTCCAGACCGGGTACGTCGCTGACTAACGCCGCATTATTCGCAACCTTGGCATTGAACAGCGCCAGCTTGCGCGGATTCAATGCGTTTCCTTCATTGGGAATATTGCAATCCCGAATCGGAGTCTGGTTTCCATTTGCTTGGAGAATATTCAATACCTCGGAGTTACATTGTTCATATTTGCCCCCGCTCGGAGGGAGGTTAAGAACACTGTAGGTGTTGACGATCGATTGGTTCAAAGTCGAAATTTTCGTTCCGTAGGTAAAGTCGCCCCCGAGGTTCGGGTGTCCCGTCGCAAAACTTGAAGCAGGCAAGCGGCTGTAATCGGTTTTGTATTGTGTGATCGCGCTGACGAGGCTGTTCATTTCCGCGCGCGCCATTTTCACTTTCGCCGCTGTCTTGGCCTTGCTCAACGCCGGCAAAAGCATAGCTGCCAAAATCGAGATAATAGCAATGACGACGAGCAATTCTATCAGGGTAAAGGCGAGCCATCGCGTACCCCCTCCTTGTGTTCTCATGGATTAATATTAGGCAATGGAAAGCCTCTAATAAAGAGCAAAGTTGCTGATAGTCGGGCTGGTAGAGATGAACTTGCCATCCGGCAAATTGTTAAGATCAGGGGAAAAAAATGGTGCGCGATGTATGGATTGAACATACGACCCCCACCGTGTCAAGGTGATGCTCTACCACTGAGCTAATCGCGCACTCGGTCTCGACGGCGGACGTCGAGGGACAGCAAATAGGCCATAAAATCAGTTTTGTGGCAAGATGAGATTTTTCCGGCGAGCGCGTGGACTGAACGTGCGCTCCACGAAAT
>JAICXV010000006.1 GCA_025934545.1 Verrucomicrobiia bacterium | reverse complement strand
GGGTGGAGCGATCGCGATGCCGTAGGGGCCGTTCAATCCAGAGATCAGATTGACCGCCACGGACGCGCCGGAAATCGTGTATTTGCCAACCGTGCCGTCGTTGACGTTCGCAACAAAGAGGTTAGTGCCGAACGCGGTGATGCCAAGGTTGGAATCGAAACCAGTTATGAGCAAAGCATTAATCGTTGCGCCGGAAGTCGTGTATTTGCCAACGACATAGGCATGGTCTTGCAAACTGAAGCTTGCGACGAACAAGTTTGTCCCGACAATTGCGATGCTGGTCGGACTGGTCAAGCCGAAGATAAGCGCGGCGTTGACCTCTGCGCCGGCAGTCGTGTATTTGCCGACCGTGCCGTTGTTATAATTGACGACAAAAACGGAGTCCGTCGAAAACGCGATGCCATGTGGGCCAGACAGGTTGGAAATCAGTGTGGCATTCACCGGCACGCCGTCCGTGGTGTATTCACCCACCGTGTCGTTACCATAATCCACAACAAAGAGATTGCTGCCCCAAATCGCGATGCCACCAGGAATATTCATTCCGGAAATCAGCGAGGTGTTCACCGTCGCTCCTGAAGTTTTGTATTTGCCGATGGTGCCGGGGTTTTGCGTGGCAACAAACAGGTCGTTCCCCGAAATAGCAATACCGTTCGGGCCGCTCAACCCGGAAATGAGCGAGGTGTTGATGGTTGACCCTTCAGCCCCATATTCATCAACGGTGCCACGATAGACGTTTGCAACGTATAAGGTTTGTGCTTTGAGTGTGGCCGTCAGACAACACGTCAACATGACTGCGATTGCGCAGGTTTTTTTAAATATCTCCATGGTTGATTACTTCACCCCCGCAGCCTTGGCGAAGCGGGTTAGCGACCTAGAAGTGTAAATGTAGCTCAACCGTGCGGCCGGTAGAGCGCTCGTGTTAAGCGGCATCATCGTCTCTGTAGCGTTCTGGCTCCTGGCAAGAGTAACCATCGGTGTGCCTGCGCTCAATTAGAAACCTCGAAGAGGTTGAAGCATGCAGCCGAGGCGTTGGTTATGATTGGGAATTTTCAGGAATGATTCCAACAAGCTTAAACGAATCAATCAATCATTCGGTGTTACTATTCCTTAAATATAACTTTTGAGTCGACCGGACGAATCGGTGTCTGCCGTTCGACCAGATTCACGCCTCGTGTTTGAAGCCCAATCCAATATGTTCACGGCTTTCGATCTGAAATAGAAACCTGGTATCCCTCTGTTGCTCAAACATCTACCTTCCAGCATGCTGGAACGGTTACTGCTAAAAGGCAGGTGAGAATCCTCAATCGTGGACAAAAGGACTTTAAAAGTTTGTATTCTGGCAGCCGCAATCTTGTGCGGACGCAATTTTCCTATCCAGGCTCAAACTCCTTCGCCGCCGGCCAACGATGATTACGAAAGTCGTCTGCAACTCCCGACATCATCTACCGACTTCACTTTTTCCGGCACAACCGTTGGCGCAACCGTCCAAACGAACGAACTCGTTTCAGAATTCCTTCAGGGTATTACCGTCCCGCCAACGGTATGGTGGGAATGGACTCCTTCGAACTCGACGGATTGTTCTATCGATTTGTTGTCCTTCACTGACCGGCGGTTCCAGTCATCGTTGGCGTGGATTGCTGTTTGGACAAATGTCGATTGGGCAAATCGAACTGGAGATAATCCAATCGGCACTCGTCTGGATATCGTAGGTCATCCTCATTTTTCTTTCCACGCGACCGCAGGAGTCACCTATGGAATTCAAGTCGCCGCGCCTCCTTACGGAAGCTTCACACTGAGAGTAATTCAAACGAATGCGCCGATAATTTATGTCCCACCACGTGATCGCCTGGTTTCACCCGGCGACAGCACGTTCTTTGGCGTCATAGCAGGCGGCACCGGCCCTTCTGCTTATCAGTGGCGCTTCAATGGCAGGGACATTCCGCAACAAACGTGGCCTATCCTCTCTCTCGACAATATCGACGCCACCATGGCCGGCAGCTATACCGTAGTCGTGAGCAACAACGTCGCTGCTGTCGAATCGTTAGCGGGTGTTGTGACGATTCGCACCAATGATCTCCAACCGGTGCTGGGAAATTTCGCTATGGGTGTCAGCAACACCATTTCCATCCAACTTTCGGGAGAGCCTCTCACTAGTTACCGAATCGAAAGTTCATCGAACCTGATTGACTGGCATTCCGAAACAAGCTTCCCGCTGCCGATTCCATACAACACCGGCTACTTGTATGATCCACCTATCTTGCCCATGACTTCCGTTGTGCATAACGAGGGACCCGATGTAAACGTCTCGATTCCTTTCACGTCCCAAATAAAATTCATTCGCGCCGTCCGATATGCACCTGCATTCGATACTAACGGAACACCGCCCGGCTCAGCCGCCATCAGCGAAGTTTGCATTAACAATCTCCGCAAAATCCGCTTTGCTAAAGAACTTTGGATTTCTGGCCGCGCAACAAATGAGTTTTGGCCGGCCGCCGATGGTACCGACGTTCCCGTAGTGTCAGATATTAGGATGCTAATGGACAAAATTTACTGTCCGCTGGCAGCGGACCTTTCATCTGACGATGCAGAGGTTTCATTTGAAGCCTCCTATTACCAATCAGCAATCAACAACTATCCATCGTGTGTTATTCAGTCATCGGACCACCGCCTCGAAGAACCGCCTGAGTCATATTATTGAAATTTGCCCACGGGAGTTCAGCCGCGCGTAGGCCGCCTATGGCACTCGACCAGAAGGCTTAGAGTTCAATACCCCCGTGCGAGCTGAGGCAAATGATTGAACTCTTTCAGAGTTCAATTTTCTTTTCGGGGGGCTTACCCAGAGTAGCGCCAAAGGGCGCAACTCTGGGCTGAATGATTGAACCGCGTTGCGGTTCGGCTTTTGGATTGTGAACACGCGCCTTTTTTGTGAACCCAGCCCTTTTCGAAGGCAGATCAATTCGCGTGACGACTGGTCCAAAACTTCCAAAGACTTTTTTCGAATGTTAATTGATAGGCAATGTAGCACTGGAAAGCGTTGGGGCCGTCGATGGATCTTCCAGCGGAAAAGAGCAGATGGTGGTTGTCGCTAAAATCCAACACGGTGCCAATGTTGAATCCAGTTCCCTCATTTGGAAAATCAACCTGGGCAACTGTCTGATGATAGATTTCGACGCCGACGAGCAGGTTGGACCTAACCTGGTTCTGTAACACCGCACCACCGAATCCCCAGTTGCCGTGCCCGGAAAATGAATTGATCCCATAACCGCCACCGCCGTAGAGCGTCCACTTGTCCCAACTTTTCTGTGCCCAGACCGGAATCAACGCCGTCGTGTGGCCGGCCCCGAGATGAGAGTTGCCTGTCGGAACTTCGAGCAAGGGAAATGTTCCGATCTGCGGCCAGCCGTTTGTCTCTTGAACGAAGCGGTATTTCGCGCCGAGTTCAAGGTCGGCGAAACCGTAATGAGCAGGGCCGTCCGCCGGCGCGTCGTAGCCCATCGGCGCAATCATGTGAAGCTGCAACTCTGGTGCAGCGCCGTAGTTAATCTCGATATGGGGCGCTGTTCCCGACCAGTCGCCGTGGGAGTTCGCATTGATCGAAGCCACATAAATCTCCCAATGGTGAAGGTCCACCGGCTGCGGGTCGTCGGTGAAAAATGGCGGACCTGCAATCGCGGACTTAACGATGAACAGGGAGGTAATGAGGGTGACGGCTAGAATTGAGTAATGCTTTTTGGATTTCATGCGTAAAACGTCAGTCTGCGATCAAATAGAATCCGGCGATAATCAGAACTCCGGCAACCACACCCGCAAGGACGATGTTCGCGAGACGGTCAGCGGTGGTCTTTGTCGCGCCAGGGCGATTCATTTGCGCGAACGCAAAACCGAAGGCGACAAACAGTATCAATATAATCACGACATGCGTTATCCAGTGGTGCCCGGTCATTCTTTGCATCCAGCTGTTCACGCTTTTGCTCTTTTCCTTGGCGACTACCAGGAATGAGTTCAGCACTGCGCATATCGCTAATGACCATCCGAAGGGCACAGTGTATTTGGAGAGAGGTTGGTCTTGCATATGGTTGTTAGTGGAGTTGTACCTGCAGCCCCTTCTTCACTCCCATCGCAATCATCCCGCCGTTGCCTTCAGCCATTAAACCAAGCACCAGCACCAAAGCGGCGAGGCAGAGCACCAGCCGTCGTGCGCCGCGATTTGCCGCCAAATTATTCGCGGCCGCCATCGGCAGGTATGTCACCACCAATAGCAGGGTGATAACAAAATGTTCTTTGGTTTCCATGAATAGGTTGTGCGCAAATGGCCACGGTCCTTTGAGAATGAGGGCCTTGTCCACCTTGTAATCCACCACGTACCAATAACCGGCGATGACAAAAGAAAGCCACATGCAGACCGCAACAGCGCGACTCATCCAACGGATACGGCCAAGGTTCTCCGCGCGCGCATTCAACACATCTGCCAACAGCCAGACGGTCGCGACGATACAGGCGACGCCGAGGGCGACATGGCTCATTAAAATTACTTCGTTCATGGCAGCGTTGTCTGACGAATGGGCGGCGGCATTGCGGCGCGAAATTATCGGTTAGCGGAGTTGGCTACAACACAAAGTTTTACGTTTTCTGCGAATTGTTGCGCCGGGTATTCTGATTAGCAGGGGAAGTGAGACAAATGATTGAACTCTTTCAGAGTTCATTTTTCTTTTCCGGTGCCTTACCCAGTGTAGCTCGACAAGGCGCAACCCGGGGCTGAATGATGGAACCGCGTTGCGGTTTGGCGTTTTATTTTACTTTAGTTACGCAATCGCATTTAAAGTCAGTCCAAACCATTGGTACCGTGGGCTCCTTCGGCATGACCATCGAAATAAAGCACGTTGCGCAATTCTGCGCCGTGAATCGCTTTGGGAGAAATTTCTTTGTGCCAGGTAATTTCAGGAGCGCTATCCAGAGTGGTATCAACATCTCTCAAGGCGTAGACGGCACTGAGACTGTTGGTGAAATTTAGAATGCTGGCCAGCGAAAGTGGCCTGAGAGGAGCGACTACATCTGGAATCCAGCCGGCAGGATAACCGAAAGGCCGGGAGTTTTGGTTTGTCGGATTGATCTTTCCCTTGGTCGAATAGGTGACACGTGACCCAATTGTGGTTATCCCCGGGACGGGAAACCGGATTTGCGCGGGGCAGGTGATAATTGGCCATGCATGGAGAAGGGTTTGAGGACTCGGCTCGGGCAACGCCAAATATTTCCAAATAAAATGATTGAGAACGTTCGTGGAAGTAGCGTCGCACGCAGCTGGAACTTGCCGCAGCAACGGTCCAGGCAAGAGGCTATTGTTATCGTCGGTATAAAGCTGAATCGCGATCGAAACTTGTTTCAGATTGTTGAGGCATTGGGTCCTCATCGCGCTAGCCTTTGCTTTCGCAAGCGCGGGGAGAAGTAGCGCGGCGAGAATAGCAATGATCGCCATTACCACGAGCAATTCGATAAGCGTGAAGCCTTTTTTTTCCTGAAATGGCGCGTTCATATCCGGTCCTTAATTCATTTCGAAATTACCTCCATTTGTTTGTGGAATTGTCGTGACTCCATTTTCCGACGCCTTGCATCGCGTAAGTGTCCGCCCCGATTTTGACAAGGGTGTCGAACTCATCATCCACGGCCGCCTTTTCTGCAATCAGAAATTCTCCCTGCGGCAAGTCGCTCAATTTTCCTGTGTGCAGGAGTTCATAGCGTTGGAGCGTGGCGTCGTCCACTGGCGGGTGGAAGTAGGGCTTGAGTTCCGAAAGGTCACCGGGCAGTTGCCCGCCGGCCGCCTTGACATAAGCCTCCATCGCTTGTCCTACTGTAAACAGAAATCGCATCTTCGCGGCTCTTCGCAGCTTGGCGAGGGTTTCACGGACACCTTCTTTTGTGTCCAATTTCCCCTTGTTTGCGTCCTCCGACCATTTCTTTTCATCGAGCAATTTGAGTTCGGGGATGTTCTTGTCCGGCATTTTGGCCAGCTCGCGCCGGAGTTTGTTTACCGCAGTTTGACGATGAATCACCACCGCAGTCAGGACGCTGGCGGCAATAATGGTAACGGCGATTACGGTTTTTCGGATCGTTGTCATATAAAATGATTTTGATTGTTTCTGCTACAAGGGCTGCAACCGGTGCTTCCGGCACCGCCCCTTTCTCAATCGCCGCAAATCGTGACCGCCAACCCCCACGCAACAGCTTACGCACGGGATTGAACCCATTTTGGCCCTTGTCTCATTACTATCGGAATTGGAGTAGAAGGTTACAGCGCTTGTTTGCGGAATCTGGATGTTGTTCCCCGGTCAGCGCAGTAAGATCGCGGAGGAGTGTGGCGTCCGCGTCTGGTTTGCAAAGCTGCGCACTTATGCGGTGTTACTGCTGTCCAATTGGCGGCGCTTTCGGGTGTCAGCAGTCAGCCGCTGGACCTCCGCTCGCTGTCTTGCGTCGTGTTCGGTGGTTGTTTCGGCGCGCAGCCGAGGTTGATTGCTTGACTTTTTTCGAAATCGGCGTATCCCATTCTAAAGTAGCCCAACAACTTCGGACAACGATGCGTTCTTACCCAACTAAGCTGTTCGCCTTCACTCTTATCGAATTGCTGGTAGTTATTGCAATCATTGCCATTTTGGCCTCAATGTTATTGCCGGCGCTGGCCCGGGCGAAGCAGAGCGCGTTGACTACTCAGTGCCGGAATAATTGTAAACAAATCGCCACTTCGTTTCACATGTACTCCGGTGATTACAATGATCGAATGGTTTGGCCGAATTGGGGAACGGCAAATCCTGGCTGGCTTTATGCGCCGAGCAATAACGCGCCTCCCGCGCCGTCGAATCCACCACAGGCTGCCTACAGCGGCGGACAACTGATCTCTTACACGAAGAACTATAAAGTTTATCAATGCCCGGCGGACCTGACCAATAATGCGAACTGGGCGGCGCGCGCGGATCGATTGTCCACCTATGTCATGAACGGCGGCATTATGGGCTGGCATCCGAAGCCGCCTGCGTTAGCGGGGACGAGATTGGTGGGAACTCACCGTTTGTCGGATTTCCGTCCGGCCAGTTCATTTTGTATGTGGGCGCCGGATCCAGCAAAGCCGGGCAATTGGAATGATGCCAGCAGCTTGCCACAACCGGGCCAGGGTCCCGCCACGTTCCATAAGAAAAATGGCTGCGTCATCACGTCTTTTGACGGGCATGTCGAGTATTATCAGGCGCGGCGGTTTCTGGTGGACTCGACGAATTTCCCCGGCAACTTGTGGTGCGATTACCCGGATTCCCCATTTGGGACTGGTGATTCAAATGCGCATGCCGGTGACAAATGCACGTTGTGGCCAGCAGCCGGACTTTAATTTTTTCTATATGCCGACCGAACATAAAACTCGAACTGACCGTCCGCGTCGGACGGGCCGTTTCAAAATCAAGCACGACTCGATCGCGTTGCAACAGGCCGATTTGCTCCGGCGTGTGCGCGCGCGCGAAGCGATGTCGCGGGTTGAACTGGCGCGCGGACTCAATCTCGCGCCGTCGACGGTCGGTATCTATGTCGACCATTTGGTTGACGAAGGATTTCTTTTTGAAGGCAAGCCGACCGAGCGAGAATCGGGCCGACCGCCGACTATTCTTGCGTTGAATCCACATGGCGGACGTTTTATCGGCGTGGATTTCGAAGCGCGCAACATCATGGCGGTTTCGGTGGATTTTTCGCAAAAGCCGATCAAGGAATTTCACAGCACCATTACGCCTGCGGATACGGTCGACGACATTTTGCGCAAGATCGAGTGCGCCATCCATGAAGTGGCGCTGGACGATGCTCGTCCGTTGCTGGCGATTGGGTGCGGTGTTCCCGGCGTGACTGATCCGGCCAATGGAATTGCCCGCAAATATAAACACATCAAGGGCTGGGAGAACGTGCCGCTGGTCGAACGGTTGGTGGAAAAATTTAAAGTGCCGGTGTTCCTCGAAAACAATATTCGCACGATGGCTCTTGCGGAGTTGTGGTTCGGGCAGGGCAGGGGGCATTCGAACTTTATTTGTCTCGGAATCCGCAGCGGTGTTGGCGCGGGGATTATCATGAACGGGCAAGTGCTTCATGGGGCCGACAATCGCGCCGGTGAACTTGGTGATTGGCCATGTGCGTTGACGAAAAGCACTGGCGTATCCGGTAGCGGCGCATTTGGGAGGTTGGAAGAAATCGCGTCGTTTGCATCGATCACGAGTTCGCGTGGAGCGGCCTACACTGCAGCCCACCCGGGCGCGATCGAAATGCCGCTGACGGATTTGGTGATGGCGGCAGAAGCAGGCGATCGCGAAGTGCTGGCCATTCTCGATGGCGCGGCCCAGACGTTCGGGCTGGCACTGAATCAACTCAACTGCGCGTTTAACCCCGAAATTATCATTCTCGCGGGTGTATTCACCACCTTTGGCGATCTCTTCCTGGATCGATTGAACAAGCAATTGTCCAGTTTCGCGCCGGTCTCTGGCGGCCCGAGGGTTGTCAATTCCACGCTCGGACGGTTCAACGGCGCGTTAGGCGCGGCCGCCCTGGCTGTTCATCAATGGAAGCCGCTGGCCAAGTAGAACTTTCGAAAGCAAACAAACAACGACCAAATTGACACATTTAGAAGCAGTCAACTCAATGCTTTCTTTCGAAAGTGAAATAAGTATTGACTTAGCCGCTCCGGTTAACGACCCTAAGTCGGAGCCCATTTCCGTGTTACGCAAGCGACAAAAATCCGCATCGCGATTGGCGGCGTTTACGCTGATTGAACTGCTTGTTGTTATTGCGATCATCGCGATTCTGGCCGCCATGCTGTTACCGGTGCTGGCCAGTGCGAAGAAAAAAGCGCAAGGCGCTTACTGCGAAAACAACATCAAGCAGGTATCGATTTCATGGACAATGTATGCCGACGAATACCGGCAATTTCTTGTCGGTAATGTTGGGTTTCTTCAGCCCAGTTTTGCAACGAATACAACTTGGGCTTACGGCAATGTTGCAAGCGCCCCCGGTTCGCTCAACATCGATAATTTAAAAAACTCGTTGCTCGGGCCGTGGATTAAAAACATTAACGCTTACAAGTGTCCGGCCGATCCAGGCAACCCGGTTGGCACGACGCGCGTGCGCAGTATTTCGATGCAGAACTATATGAACAGCACGGGCGGCGGACAGTTGGGCAACTTTCTCAATCACAAAAAAATTACCGACATCCGCAAGCCGTCGGAGTTCTACGTTTTTCTGGACGAAAATTCGTACACAATTAATGACGCCTATTTCGAGGTGAAGATGTACACGACCAACCAATACGGCTCGATCATGGTGCAGGACATCCCGGCGAACTATCACAATTACGGTGCCAGTTTCTCTTTTGTTGACGGCCATGCCGAACTGCACCACTGGCAAACCGACGCTTTTAAATATGGGAAGGCCGGAAACTTTTCCGCGCCGAACAACAAAGATGCGATTTGGATTATTGAACACACGACTGTCCCCACAAGTACTACCGGCGCCGGACTATAATTGAATTAATAACGAACGATTTACCTCAACCCCTATGAAAAAACTTTGCCTTGCACTCCTGGTCATTCTCGTCGTCGGCCTTACGCCGCGGTTGTTGGCAACGACGCTGCCGGTTTACGAGCCTTTCGCGGACGCGACGGCAGCGGGCGGGACGCCGTATGCTGCCTCCACGGCGCTGGCGGCCTCCGGTGGGCTCCACCAGACGAATGCATTGGGTGACCAGTGGTTTGGCATCAACACCGATACTTACAGCGCGGCGACGGCGCTGCAACTGACCAATTACAGTTTAAGTTATCCGGGGTTGCCGCTTTCGACCGGTAATGCGGCGGTCCTGTTTTCGTCGGCTACTCCTGCCTCGGGTGCCCGTATGTTTGATGCTACGGCTGCGAGCGGGTTTCTGCAGACGAACGTTGACGGGACAAAGCTCTATTATTCGATGCTGATCCAGGTTTCGGATCTCGCTACGTTATCGACGAACGGCGATTTTTATTTCGGAATCAACAACCGCAGTTCGGTCGGTGAACAAACGACGCAGCCGAGCGGTTTTGGTGCGCCGATTTTTTTGAGAAAAAACGGAAGTGGATACAACATCGGTTTCGCCAAAGCTTCGAATGTTGTTGCCGGTGCTTTCTGGGATAGCACGGTTCGCAACGTCGGTGACACGGTTTTTATTGTTGCATCGTACGAGGTAAAGTTCGTGTCACCTATAAATTCCAGTGATGACACAACGTATTTGTGGATCAACCCAACCTCCGACACGTATGGCGCGGCGACGACTCCTTACTCCAGCGCTACCTTTACCTGTGGCACTGCGGCCGGGAAGGATTTGGGCAGCCCACTGAGCACCGTGACTTTTATGCAGAAGAACGCAGGCGGGCCGACGGTGGTCTTTGATGATTTTCGCATGGGCACAAACTGGTCACAAGTAACAGGCGGACCGTTCTTCAAAACGCAAATCAATAACAAAACGGTGGCGTTTGGCAGCGGCACCACGTTTGCTCCGAAGACAAGCGGTAACGGATCAACTTTGATTTACCAATGGACCCATGCCGGCACGAACATTAGCGATAGCGCGGCGTATATCGGATGCAACACTTCATCCTTGTCGATCACAAATGCTACTCAGAATGAAGCAGGTAATTACGCGCTTGTTATCAATAATCCCTATGGTTCGCAGACGAGCGCGACGTCGGTTGTGACGGTAAACAGCGATCCGCATTTTACCACGAATCCGCTGAGCACAAATGTTCCTCCCGCCGCGGGAGCTATATTTACTGTTGCGGCAGTTGGAACGCCAACGCTGACCTATCAGTGGCAGAAGAACGGGGCTAATTTAACTGATGGATCGGGCGGTTCGACGACCGTTTATACTGGGTCACAAACGCCGAGCCTGACTTTGGCTAATATCGACGTGCTGGACTCCGGCGCCAGCTTCACCTGCATTGTAGCAAATGGAAACGCGCTTACAGCGACAAGTTCGGCAGCGATATTGACGGTGCAGGATCCGGCGGTGACCAGTCAACCCGCCAATACTGCTGTGAACTACGGCGGCACGGGCACCTTTAATGTTACTGTCGCCGGGACTGGGCCTTTCGGTTACCAGTGGTATCGTGGCACAACCGCGCTTGCCAACGGTGATTCGGGCACGGGTTCGGGCGCAACGATCGCTGGCAGCACAACATCAAGCCTCGCGATCTCGGGAGTCGCATTTGGCGATATCGGCAGCTATTCGGTCATCGTTACAAACGCAAACAGTATCACGACGACAAGTTCAAGTGCGGTGCTGACGGTCAATGATCCGTTCGTCGCAACGCAACCGGTTTCTATCACCAATGTCGCTGGAACAACGGCAAATTTCAGCGTCGTCGCCAACGGCTCGTCTACGGTGACGTATCAATGGTTCAAAGGAACAACTCAGCTTGCGAATGGAGGGTCGATCAGCGGTGCCGCAACTTCAGCTCTCACGATATCGAGTGTGGCATCGACTGATGCCGGAAGTTACAAATGCACTGTCTCCGGCAGCTTAAGCTTGCAATCGGTCAACAGTAGCAACGCTGTGCTGACTGTACTGGCTCCAGCGGGTGTGACGATCACGGGAGCTCAGAGAACGCAGCGTGTGGGCGACCATCTTACATTTATTGCCAACGGCACCGGTACGGCGCCATTAAGCTACCAATGGGATTTGAATGGCACCGCGATTTCAGGCGCGACGACTAGTGTTTTGTCGCTCGACAACATTCAAACGGCTGCCGCGGGGAGCTATAACGTAACGGTGAATAACCCGCTCGGCACACCGGCTGTTGCGACCGGGATTTTGAATGTCTCTACAGGCTATTTGCGGTTGTCTTCTGCGAACCTTGTCGTCGCTCGCGTTGGTGATGGTTCTCAAATATTGAATGCTACAGCGGGCAACACACTTTACCTCGATCAAATCCAAACAGATGGAACGTATGTGAGCACCATCATGATCCCGGATCAACCGACATCTAACTTTGGAACGGACCAGTCGATTGCCGGAAAAGCAGTTGGCCTGAACGTGATGATGGCTGCTTCGGGTTCCGGCGACGGTACGTTCGAGAGCGTGCTGACGCGTTCTGCAAATGGAAGTTATATCAATTTTGGCGGGTATGCCACCACCGTTCCCTCGGCGCAAACGTTGACAGCGACCATTCGCGGTTTCGGCGCGGTGAACGCTCTGGGATTTTATCAATTGACCTACACGAACAAGGGTTTCTATTCGAGCGCCGATTCACTGTTTCGTTCGGCCGTTTCGGATGACGGTTTGACGAACTTCTGGACAACCGGCGCCGGCAATAGCGCGGGATTGAAATACGGCCAGTGGTTCGCCAGCTACGCAAACGGTACTGGAGTGCCACAAGTTTCGGGCAGTTTTACAAACACGCGCGTCGTGGACATTGTCGGCGTGGGAAGCGGTCTCACGACCAACGTGGTTTTCTCTGATTGGGGTGACAACTCGAGTCCAAACTCTGTCGGGCTTAATGCGTTCGACGGTTTGCCTAAACCCACCGGTGCGACGCCAAGCAGTAACATTCTGCCGATGACCAGCGGAGCCCACCCGCTTGATTTTGCATTCAGCCCCGATTTGAACACCATCTACATCGCGGATGATCGGGCTTACGATGGCACACAGAAAGGTGGGGTTCAGAGATGGGATACAAACGTGGTCAACGGCGGATGGAGTTGGTCCTACACGTTGCAGGTCAGCAACACGGTTGGTGCCCGGAGCTTGACGGTTGACTGGAGCGCAACTCAAACCTACGGCGCCGGTGCCACCGGTGCGATCATCTACGCCACAAGCGCTGCCGCCAGCAAGAACAGCCTCGTTCGGATCGCCGACACTGGTGCAGGCTCTCCTGCGACTGTGCTCAGTGTGGCTGGGCCCAATCAGATCTTGCGCGGTGTGCGAT
>JAICXV010000237.1 GCA_025934545.1 Verrucomicrobiia bacterium | reverse complement strand
GGCATGTAATCAAAGGTACGTTTTACGTTAAAACATACTATTCCTTCTCTGAAATAATTTTTTAACCTGGGTCACAGTTATTTTAACTTTAGCCGTTCTGTGCCTGGCCGTTACTAATACCTTGAATTATAACTGTACTCTTTCACGCCTTGCCGTATCTCGCGAGTGATTTTCGTTTCGCGACGACCATCGCCATCGCGGTCGTCGTAGCGGAACTTGGCATCATCGCCTGGATCCGCAAACACTACATGGACACGCCTCTGCTCGGCGCGATTTTCCAGGTAGTTGTCGGTGGTGTGCTTGTATTCCTCGCGGGGTGGTTGATTGGATCAGGCTAGTTACGGGAAGAAACAGAGAATTCCTTTTCCCGTTATCTCTGTTTTCTCCTGTTCGCTATAACCCTACGCAACTTCCAACACAATTTTCCCATGCGCATGGCCACTCTGGCTCCGCTCTTGCGCAGCGCGTGCCTGATCGAGCGGCATCACGGCTTCGATGTTGACCTTCACTGTTCCAGCCGCCACAAGGTCGCCAATTTTTTGCAACTGTTCTCCATTCGGTTTTTGCCGCATCATCAGGCCGCGAACACCAAATTGATCCAGCTTCTGTTGCTCCGGCGGTTGCACTGTCGAAACAATGATCCCGCCACGTTTTAAAACTTTGAAGGACCGCTCCTGCGTATCGCCGCCGATCAAATCCAAAACCATATCCACATCGCGGACCATCTCCTCAAACTTCATCTTGCGATAATCGACCACTTCCTCGGCGCCGAGATTGCGGGCGGTCACCAGGCTTTGCGTTGAAGCAGTCCCGATGACTCGTGCTTTTTTCCACCTGGCGAACTGCACCGCAAAACTTCCGACACCACCTGCGGCCGCGTGAATGAGCACCGTCTGTCCCGGCTGCACTTGGCCGAGATCAAACAACGCCTGCCATGCCGTCAACGCAGCCACCGGCAACGCCGCAGCTTGAACATGATCGAGCCCATCCGGCTTTGCTGCGCATGCGGACGCTGGGGCAGTGCAGAATTCCGCGTAGCTGCCGATGTCATCCGCTTCAACCTGTCCAAAAACCTCTTCGCCGACGCTGAATTTTTTCACCGCCGGGCCAACCGCTTCGACCGTTCCCGAAAAATCGATCCCCATCGTCATCGGGAAACGCGCTGACGGCAAAAGCCCTTCGCGCAATTTCCAATCCACCGGATTCAGTCCGGCCGCGCGCACACGCACCAGAACATCGTTAGCGCCCGGCTTCGGGATCGACACCTCTTCGACGCTCAATTTTTCCGGCCCACCGAACCCATGAATCACCACCGCCTTCATCGTCGCTTTTTCAGTCATCGTTGCTGGCATAAATTTCCTTTGGTTAAATCGAACATAAAACTCTCGTCGCGCTTGGGATTTTCGCCATCATCCAAAATCGGCTTGCCAGCTGGTCGAAATTCCCAGACGAAATGATTGATTTATGGAATTAACCTATAAGAAACCGTGCCCGACGGTGAATTCACCTGATAAGAACTCGTCGCGGCGTCCCATGGATTCGCGGTTTATGGACACGCCGCTCCGCGGCGATTTTCCAGGTAGTCGTGGGCGGAGTGCTCGTTTTTGTCGCTGGCTGGCTGATTGGATCGGGATAATTGTGGCCGGCCGTCGGTTCTGAATGTGTTTTTCACTTTAGCGTTTTGCCTCGAGCCTTTAGCCTTTTGCTGTGAACCGAATCCGCCTTTTGCCCGAACACGTCGCGAACCAAATCGCGGCGGGCGAAGTGGTGGAGCGTCCCGCGAGTGTCGTCAAAGAACTCGTCGAAAATGCCCTCGACGCCAGATCCAATCGTATCAGCGTCGAAATCCAAACGGGCGGACGCAGCCTCATTCGCGTCACTGATGATGGTATAGGCATGAGTCGCGATGATGCGTTGCTTTGCCTCGAACGTCATGCCACCAGCAAAATCACTCGCGCGGAAGATTTGACCGCGATCGCGACGATGGGATTTCGTGGCGAGGCGTTGCCCAGCATTGCCAGCGTCAGCCGGTTCACCCTCAATACGCGCGAGCGCGAAGGCGCACTCGAAGGAACGGAAATTATCGTCAACGGCGGAAAAATCGCTGCTGTCAAAGCCGGTGCGAGCGCACCGGGGACGAGCGTGGAAGTTCGCCAATTATTTTTCAACCTGCCGGCGCGACGTAAATTTTTGCGCAGCGAAGAAACAGAATCCGCGCACATCCAACATTATCTCACCCTTGCGGCGCTGGCCTGTCCGGCGATCGCATTTGATTTTATCAAAGATGGTCGAATGGTTTGGCAATTACCCGCGGTCAAAGCCGCCGACAAAATCGCTGCGTTGCGGGAACGGTTGCGAGCGCTTTATGGTGCGGACCAGAAACTATTGCCGGTAATGTTTACCGGAAAACTTCCCATCGGCTCGAGTGATGAGGCCGGTGCGGCGGAAGAAATTGCGGTTGATCCAACCATCAACGTCTGGGGAGTCATCGGCGCACCGGGCGTGGCGCGTTCGACGCGCGATGAGCAGCACGTTTTCGTTAACCGTCGTCCCATTGAAAATCGTGGCATCAACTTCGCCTTGCTCGAAGGTTATCACACGGCATTGATGAAAGGTCGTTACCCCGTTTGCGCATTATTTATCGAGCTCGATGCGAGCGAGGTTGATGTCAACATCCACCCGGCCAAGCGCGAAGTGAAATTTCACCACGAACGCGCCATTCGCCATCTTGTCGCGGAGGCCGTCCGCAAAGCACTGCTCGATTTTCATTCAGCCAGTCAGCCGCCGCGAGTTGAGCCGGTCAAACCACCAACCGTTTCGCCGGCAAAGCTTATCCTCGAACCATCAGCGCCTTTGCCGCCAAAACCGGAACAGGTCGAACTTCCAAACTTGCCGAAGCTTTCGAAACCGTTACCCAACTGGCCCGCGCCCCCGTCGAAACCGGTCGAGCCACTGCCTTCACTCACGAAAGACTCTCCACCGGAAGTGACACCGCGGGCGTCAACGACACCAGTTCCATTGTTACATGTTCCACTTCGTCTGGTTGGAGTGATTGGCAAACTATATGTCGTTCTCGAATCTGATCGTGGTTTGGTTTTGGTGGACCAACACGCCGCGCACGAACGCATTCTGTTCGAGCAGATGTTGCAGCGATTGGAACAACAAGACGTCGCTCCGTCGCAACGGCTGCTTTTGCCTGAGACCGTCGAGCTCAATGCGCGCGATGCCGTTTTCCTGCGTGAACAATTGGCCGCGCTGACGCGTCTCGGTGTAGGTTTGAATGAATTTGGCGAACGGACTTTTCTATTGGATGCCTTGCCGCCGTTCGTGAAGGTCACCGACCCGCGACGTTTCATTTTGGAGTTAGTCGATGAATTGCGCGCCGCCGGGCAAGGCGTCAATACGCTGCGCTTGGGTGAACATGTCATCGCGAAAACAGTTTGCCGGCACGCCGTCAAAGCCAACGACGCACTCGCCGGTCCGGAGTTGGAAAATCTCGTGGAAGACCTTCGCCATTGTCAGATGCCCTATACCTGTCCCCACGGTCGCCCGACCATTATCGAAATGAACTTCAAAGAATTGGAGAAAAAGTTCGGGCGAACGGTTTAATTTAGAACAATTCGCAAAACACCGACCACTTATTCGCGCCACGGTTTCTGCGCCTGGAAAGATTTCAAGTGAGTCTGGAATTCAGGAATCGAATTAGTCTCTTTCGCCGCCGTAGCTACTTGAATGGCCCGTTGAACTGCATAAACAGCATTGGGAAACTTACCTGCCTCGGCGTAAGCAGCGCCCAGCGTGTCCAATAAACCGGCGTCCGTGCCGCGGGTGATCGTGACGGCGCGCGTTGCGAGTCTTACCGCTTCAGCACCATTGCGCATCTTGGGATCAGGATACGTCGCGTACGCCCATGCCAGCGTGTTCAGCGCCAGCGTCCAATCCGGCGCAAAGTGCACCGCGGCACTCAAATAATTCAGCGCCGCATCCGGATCGTGTTTGGCACTCAGCATCGTGGTGCCGATTTGATAATGTGCGCCGGCGATGTCCGGCTGAATCTTCAACGCTTGCGAGTAATGTTCCAATGCCTGTTGCAGTTGATTCATTTTCAGCATCGCATCGGCGAGGCCATAATGCGCTTTAGCATTGTCCGGCTCGACCAACAGCGCCTGTTCGTACTGCTCTGCCGCCTCGGGAAATCTATTTTGCGCCATCAACGCATAAGCCAGACCGCAGCGGGCAGTCACGTTGTTCGGATTGGATTCGACCGCTTGCGTGAAATGCACCATCGCTTCGTTCGTTTTTCCGCGGGAATCCAGAATGACCGCCAGATAATGATGCGCGGTGGCATTATTGGAAGCGACGCGCAGAGAATTATTGAACAATGCTTCTGAGTTTGCCCAATGGCGCGCCTGAAGAAAGCTGGCGGGTATACAAGCCAGCGCCACCGCTGCCACGACGATTGGCAACTTGCCGCGCAACGCGGCGATTTCAGACAGGCCCCACGCTACAGCCATGAACAATCCGATATGCGGCAAATAAGTGAAACGATCCGCAAATGCCTGTTCGCCAACTTGTGCGATGCCACTGACTGGAAAAATCATCCCGATGAATAAAAACCAACCGACAAAGAAATATCGTTTGCGGCGGACAAAGAAGCACGCCGCCAGGGAAATCAGAACGAACAAAATCGTCGCACCGGTAATCTGTGACTCAGTTAAATTCGTATGCGGATACAGCACGCCGAGAGCTGTCGGCAGGAGCGTCTTGCCGAGATACTGCGCAAACGCGACCACCGCCGTCGCCAATCGCGACTTCAACGGCCAATCGGCAAAAGAAACGACTGCGTGCGCGCTGCCTTGCGCATGCACTGTAATAACGCTGAACGCAGCCGTCAGTGCAAAGAACGGCACTTTTTCCGCAATGCTCGCGCCAAGCGCTCGGCATGTGAATTTTCCAATCCGCTGCAAGGGCCACCAATCCAAGAGCACCAGAACGCATGGCAATGTGACGAGCATTGGTTTGGACATGAGCCCGAGCGCGAAAAACACGAGTGCAAGCAAATACCAGCGCAACACTTGAAACTTCAAACTCCAAACGCCCAAGAAATTCAAAGCATCGAATTTTGCGAACAGGGGGGCGTC
>JAICXV010000422.1 GCA_025934545.1 Verrucomicrobiia bacterium | reverse complement strand
CGCCCTGGATGCGGCGACGGGCAAGATGCTGTGGGAATATCCTGATCTTGAATTTTATGTTGAGGACAAACCGTTGGTCGTTGATGGCAAAGTGATTTTTGGCGCATGGGACAATCATCTTTATGCTTTGGATGCGAACACCGGGAAACTCGTCTGGAAGTGGCAAACCCCGAAAGCATGGATCAACGTTTCGCCGGCGGCCTACGAACCGGTTACAGCAGCGGGCAAAGTCTTCATGGTCGCGCCCGACCGCGAAATGACAGCGGTCGACCTGGCGACGGGCAAACAGATTTGGCGGACGGCGAAGTGGCAGGTGCGCGAAACGATGGGTATATCCGCGGATAAATCCCGGTTTTATGTGCGCACAATGGGTACGCTGGACGGCACGTCTGCCGTCTTGCTCGCATTTTCGACGGCAGCGGAACAACCGCAGAAAATTTGGGAAACCGACCCGCACTCCGGTTACGACATCAATTCCGCGCAGATTGTCGAGAAGGATGGAGTTGTGTTTTATGGGACGAAAAACGGGCTCATTCTGGCGTTGAACGCCAAGACGGGGGAGATTCTGTGGCAGCACAAAATCGGCAACACGATTGTCCATACGCTCGTGCCACTTTCCGGGCGACGCGTGTTGGCGACAGATTTTGACGGCAAAACAACTTTGCTTCAAAACTAGTCGACGCGGACTAACGTTCACTCAGCTCTGCGTGCTCTGTCGAACGCGTCACACAAACGTAACATTCGCGGCACATTTTTTTCGTGCCATTCTGTCAACTTGTGTTACCAAAGCGGCGTTATGTTCTCGCTTCAGAAAATCCTCGGCAAAGAAGACAAGTTTTTCGACCTTTTTGAAGAGAGCGCCGCGCATACGACGGAAAGTGTGCAGGCACTGGTTTCATTGATCAAAGACCCGAAGCGATTGCAGAGTCTGGAGGAATTTTCGACCGCTCGCCGACGTGAAAAGAAAACGGCGAATGACATCAGTGACGCGCTCATCAACACGTTTGTGACGGCGTTGGATCGCGAGGATATCGAATCGCTGGCGCAAACGCTTTATAAGATTCCGAAGACAATCGAGAAAGTCGGCGAACGCATTCTGCTGGCGCCGCAATACGTCGAGGGACAGGACTTCACCCGTCATATCGCGATGTTGCAGGACGCGAGCACAACCCTGTGCACGATGTTGAAGGAAATGCGCAAAGGTTCGAACCTCGAAGAAATGCGCTCGCTCAACGCCCGATTGCATGAAATCGAAAGCAATCACGACGAACTCATGATGACGGTGCTACGCGAACTGTATTCCGGCAAATACGAACCAATGAAATCGATGTTCCTGATGGACTTGTTCGAATTGTTGGAGAAGGGGATCGATCGCTTTCGCGATGCCGGCAACGTGATCAACCACATTTCACTGAAAAACTCCTGATCCATGGCGCTGATTCTCGTCGTCATTCTCGTCGCGCTGGTTTTCGAATTTATCAACGGCTCCAACGATACCGCGAATTCTATCGCGACGGTGGTATCGACCAAAGTTCTGAGCCCACGACAGGCGATCCTGCTCGCGGCCAGTACGAATTTGTTAGGCGCGCTTTGCGGCACGGCCGTCGCCAAAACCATCGCGTCCGGTCTCGTTGATAGTCAGGTCGTCACGCTCACGACACTCACTTTGATCTGTGCGCTGTTGGGAGCGATCCTCTGGAATCTGCTGTGCTGGTATTCGGCGTTGCCGTCCAGTTCCAGTCACGCGCTGATCGGTGGCTTGTGCGGCGCCGGCCTGGCAACCGCGCATAATAACTGGCATGCAATTATCTGGTCACAACCCAGCGCCGAACATTGGTGGAAGGGAAAGGGATTACTTTGGAAAGTTGTGTTGCCAATGGTGATCTCGCCGACTATCGGTCTCATCCTTGGATTTATAGTGATGGTCTTGCTTTATCTGCTGCTGCACAAAGCCAAACCGCAGTCAGTGAATGTCGCGTTCAACCGATTGCAAATGTTCAGCGCGGCGAGCATGGGATTTATGCATGGCACCAATGACGCCCAGAAAACGATGGGTATCATCGCCCTGGCGTTGGTGGCCGGAACTACCACCGGCGCTTTCGCGGATGTCCCGCAATGGGTGCATTTCCTTCATACACCGCCGCCGGCGCCGGGACAGGAATTGTCAATTGCCGCATGGATCAAGGTCGTTTGCGCGCTCACCATGTGTGCGGGAACGGCTGCGGGAGGTTGGCGGATCATTCGCACTCTTGGCCACAAAATGGTTAAATTGCAACCGATCAACGGCTTCGCGGCGGAAACCAGTTCAGCCGCTGTGATCCTCACCGCCACACATTTTGGAATCCCCGTTTCGACCACTCACACGATCTCCTCAGCCATCATGGGAGTAGGGGCAGCGAAACGGTTCAATGCGATCAAGTGGTCGGTCGTAGAACGAATGGTCTGGGCATGGGTCTTCACCATTCCCGTTGCGGGAACACTTGGTTACTGTTTCGTGCTGTTGCTGCGCTGGCTCGGCATCACAACTGGTTAGTTGTGCTGCAGCACCACGCGACCACTCAGGTTCGAGCTAATGAAATAACCGGCGGCGTAAGCTTGATTTTGCAGGACCACACCTTTGACAGTTGCGTTGTGTTTCGTCAGCGGATTGAACAACTGTCCGCTGAATCGGCCGTGGACACGGTCGATAGTCAATTTGCCTGTGGCCGTGGTGCCCACTTGCGAAAATGTAATTGAATTGCCTCCGGCAGTGACGATTGGATCATTGACCGGCGTGTAAATTTTCGCTGCATCGGCGACCACCGAGCTGTTGTTCAGGCCAATGCCAAGGCCACTTGCTGGAGCAGTAAACGTCGAACCAAGGACGGGAATGCGTGTGGCGAAGCCGGCTTGATAGGTTTTAGACCTCGGGGTCGCGCCCTTGACCCAGCGCAAATTGCCGACGCAAACACTGCCGCCGTTATTGGTGAAAGAGAGCCATCCCATGACCGACCCTTTACCGGAATAGGCTGGAATATAGATCGGCCATACGCCGGAATTGGCAACCATTGCGCCCTGGCTGACACTGGTGTCGTCGGCCAGATTGGCAAGCAATTTAATCAGGCCGTTCGGTGCGATCGTAACGTTTCCGAAACCATGTCCGTTCGGGGCATTCGCACTGCTAATGCCGACCATTTGCAAAGTGTACGAGCCAGCTTGCGGAGTCGGGTTGGAGGATGTGTAGACTGCGCGATGCGCCGTGAGCGGTATTTGATGAACCGTGTCATGCACAGACCCAGTTATTTTGTTACCGTCGCCCGCGAAGAGTGTCACGGTCAAAGGACTCAGCTTCCCGCGCTTGACGTTGATCGTGGTGCTGGTCCCGGCGAACTTGCCAGCGAATCGATAGATGTTTGCTTTTTGCCTGATTTGGCCGCTGAAAACGTCGTTGATATCCAATGTGAGCGTGATGAACCCGGAAGTTGTATCGGTAATGTCGCTGTCCAGATAAAATAGGCCATTATACATACCGGCCGATAGTTGGATGGACACGCGGGCGATCGGCGAAGAAATCGAGCCGTCCGGTGATGTTATGGAAACGGCATACATCCCAGGTGTTGATGTGTCTACCGATGAAACCGTGTAAGTCGAATCGGTTGCTCCGGCGATTGGTATCCCGTTCAACGTCCATTGGTAAGTGACGGGCCCCGAACCGGAGATTGGCCCCGCATTCAAAGTAAATGAACCGCCAATGGCAGCATT
>JAICXV010000629.1 GCA_025934545.1 Verrucomicrobiia bacterium | reverse complement strand
GGCAAAGGCCTGGGATCCTTTCCCGGACTCGCACTCGTTTTTTACCAACACGAAATTACCCCAACGCCGACGCTGCCGCGTTATCTCGATATCGGCCTTTACGCGAAATGCAACGGGATTGCTTTCACGCATTCGTCGAATTTGCTGCAGGCGCTCGATGCCGCCGTCAAACGCATCAATTGGAATGAGAAACATAAAGACGTCGCGGAAACGAGCGCCTGGTTGCGCAGCCGTTTGCGCGAGTCGGGCTTTGATTTGATTGCGGCGGAAGAGCATGCTTCGCCGGGCGTCATCACCATCGCGCTCGCGAAAGAACTCAATTCCGTCGATTTCGGCGCACAACTCCAGCAAGCCGGTTATTTGATTAGTTGCGGCAGCGAATATTTGCGCGCACGCAATTGGGTCCAGATTTGTTTGATGGGAGAGTACTCGCGCCAGAAGATCAACGAACTCATCTATTGGATGAAACGCTTCAGTGCGGTCAAAGAAAAAGCTGCGCTCCGATCGGAAGCGCAGCTTGCTTAAATCAGGAAATTTTCGATTAACGTTTATTGCGGTTTTGGATCCGCGCCAAACGCATCTTCGGCACAAACACTAACCCACCGAGCGCCACCGCCAACAACAACCAGGTCGCTCCATTATCAGGAACCGATGATGTATTTGTGCCACTTTGGGCATCGTGCGAAAACGGAGCAAACTCATCGATCTCAACTGAACCATCGGAGTTCGTCTTAATGTCGTAAAGGTCGAAATGTAACGAATAACCAGCCAACAACGGTGAAGTGTCCACGGACAAGTTGTAAGCGAACAATGTTCCTGCCGCCGTCGTCCCATCCTGCACGTCATAAGCCGGCACGGTGCTATTCGGATCGAAGTTAAATGCGTATTCGGCGAAATAAGTTGGGAACTCGCCATGTGTTGGCAGCGTCTTTGCAGCGTTTGCTGGCGGCGTGCCGAAAGTCAAATTGGCCACGGAATAAACGGTGCTTCCCAATTGGAACGAACCATTTGGCGGCGGATCGTTCTGCGCCACCATCGGTTCGATAGCAGCCGAGATGTAATACGTGCGCGAAGGATCGAGCGGGCCGTTCAGAAGTGCAACCAGGTCAAAGTGCGAACCTGTCGAGAAGGTCGTCTGCGTCGTGGGGTCGTAGGACCCGCTGGGGATGTCCAGTTGTAGCGTCGGAATCGCGAAACACGCCCCTACGTTCATTAACAGAACGCATCCGCCCACCATAATCTTGTGTAGATTCACAATTTCCTTCGCTTTTAGCTCAACTTTCAGGACATTGTTAGCAGCCTGCGTGCCACGGGATAACCATCTGCCACCGAACAATACACAAACCACTTGTCATAAACTCTTTACACCTGTTAACAGACCGATCAACGTACCCTCCACCCCGGCAGAAAGTGTAAAACCCTCCGACAAAAGTCGGTTTTCCAGATAAATCACGCATTATCAGGGAGTTATTAACAGGGATTGCCTTACGTCACTGTCCCCGTCCAATTGACGTCCGGTCGCGAACGCGCCGCCCTTGATCAACCGTTAAAATCTTCTCGAACGGCACCCCACCGTTCCGTAATCTACCGCGCCCAGTTTTTATGACCGTCCACCAACTCTCCACCGACATCCTCATTCTCGGAACCGGCGGCGCTGGCCTGATGGCCGCGCTGCACGCGCATTGGCGCAATCCGCAGCAGGATATTTTGCTCGTGAGCAAAGGCATGCTCGGTAAAAGCGGTTGCACGCGAATGGTGCAAGGCGGTTACAACGTCGCCCTCAATCCGAAAGATTCGGTGCAAGCCCATTTCGAGGATACGATCAAAGGCGGCGGGTTTCTCAACGATCAGGATCTCGCGTGGCATCTCGTCGAAGACGCGCCCAAAGTTGTGCGCGAATTGGAAAACCGCATTGGCTGTTTGTTCGATCGCGCGGCCGACGGGCAAATTCACCAGAAGGCTTTTGCCGGGCAAAGTTTTGATCGAACAGTGCACGTGGGAGATTTAACCGGCATCGAAATCATGTCGCGTTTGCGCGACCAGGTTATGGCAGCCGGTATTAAGTGTCTTCAGTCGACGCGTGGTTTGGAACTTCTCACTTCCCTCGACGAAAAACGCGTTGTCGGCGCGCTGTTGCTCGATATTCAGAGCGGCGAATACATTGTTGTCAAAGCGAAGGCGACGATCCTTTGCACGGGCGCGGGCCCGCTGATGTATCAACGCGCCGCTTGTGCGCAGGAAAAAAGTTGCGACGGTCCGGCGATGGCTTATCGCGCCGGCGCGCATCTCATGGACATGGAGATGGTCCAATTTCATCCGACTGGTTTGGTTGTTCCCGGGTCGCGTTTGAACGGCGCTCTCCTCGAAGAAGGTTTGCGCGGCGCAGGCGCGCATCTTTTCAACGGCAATGGCGTCCGTTACATGGAACGCTACGATCCCGAGAAAAAAGAACGGTCCACGCGCGACCGCGTTTCGCGCGCTGGATTCATGGAAGTTATGGCTGGGCGCGGAACGGAAAACGGCGCGGTTCTGATCGACGTCTCCCATCTC
>JAICXV010000677.1 GCA_025934545.1 Verrucomicrobiia bacterium | reverse complement strand
TGGCCGGGGAAAATTCCGGCCGGGCACGTCAGTCACGAACCGGCGATTATGATGGATTTGTTTACGACATCGCTCGTGGCATGCGGAGTTCGGGTCCCGCAAGATCGTTACATTGATGGCAAAAACATCATGCCGCTGTTGACGAGCAAAGCCGAAAGTCCGCACGAGGCGCTTTTTGCGATGGCTGGTGACCGGTTAGCGTGCGTGCGCAGCGGCAAATGGAAGCTGCATATCGTCGCGCCGAAAAAACCTAAAGTAATGAAACCGGGCGAGAAGTGGGTTGATAAACGCGCGCCGGACGGCGTGACGATCATCGCACCGTACGAGCAAGCGCACCCGAGCGAATATCCCGGCGTGCTGACGGGAGACGAGACGAAAGATGGTTCGTTATTCGATCTGGAGAAAGATCCAGCGGAACAGCACGACGTGGCGGCACAGCATCCAGACGTGGTGGCAAAGTTAAGGGCTCTCTACGATGACATGAACAAAGAAGTGCCCGAGCATAAGGACAAACCGAACAAGCGGGGCAAGAAAAAACAAGCGTAGCGGCCTAGCGCCCAGCCAATTGTTTATAGCTAAGAATTCCATCGACGATGGCCCGCGCCATTTTTTTGCGAAACGCGGAGTCGTAGATTTTTTTTGCGTCACCGCGATTGGACATGAAACCGCCTTCGATCAAAACGGCGGGCATGGCGGCGTCGCGAAGGACCTCAAAGCGGGCGCGTTTCATGCCGCGGTCTTCCAAGCCGGTTTCGCGCACGATCGTCCTCTGTAGGTCATAGGCAAGAAGGACATTGTTGTTGTCGTTCATATTTCCCGCCGAACCTGTGCGCGCTGATTTACCGCCGCCGGCATTGCTGGAATTGGCGCCGGCCGGCGTCAGGCTATACACCTCCACACCGCGAACCTCCGACGGCCCGGCGTGGTAGTGAAGGCTGACGAAGAGGTCGGCTTTGCCGCGTTGCGCGATGGGGGCGCGTTCCGACAAATCGAGTGTCTTGTCGCGCGTGCGAGTGAAAACGACATTGAAGCCATTTTTCCGAAGAAGCGAGCCGACTTCGCTCGCGAGCAGGAGTGTATAGTTTTTTTCGTAATTGCGTCCATCGATTTTACCGGTGTCACGACCGCCGTGGCCGGGATCCAGACAGATTGTTTTGATGGGTTTGCGTTTTGGACGGGGCGAGACAAGTGGTTCGATGGTGGTGCGCAGGTCCAATTCCGAAATAAGCGCGGCGCCTTTTTGGGCGGCGATCGGGAATGAGAGAAGGACGGTAACGCCCGCAATCTCGGCTTTGCGCGAATCAATTTCAACGGTGACGTTTGGGCGCGCGCCGGTCAATTGGAGGATTTTATCGCGCTGACGCCATTTTGCCTGATAACCGAATTGATGCGCCCAGTCGCTCAGCCGAACGTATTCAACGCCGGAAATACTGACGCCCTCACTCCGAAACGAAGCGAGGGCGCAGGATAGAAAAATGAACAGGAGGCAGCGCCTCATCAATATTTGCGATTTGGCAGGGCGGCGGCGGCGTTCGAGGCATCGAACAGTTCATCGTGCACAACAATTTTGTGCTCGGGTTTGTTGCCTTTTTTGATCGATTCGATGACGTCGAAAGCAGCCGGTCCAAGCAGCGGATTACATTCGACCGAACAATTGAGTTTGCCGGCGACGATTGCTTCGAGCGCGGATTTGATGCCGTCAATCGAAACAACGATAATGTCTGTGCCGGGTTTCATGCCTGCTTCTTCGATCGCCTGGATCGCGCCGAGAGCCATGTCGTCGTTGTGGGCGTAGACGGCATTAATCTCTTTGCCGCGCGCTTTGAGAAACGCTTCCATGACCTCTTTACCTTTGGTGCGGTTGAAATCGCCGCTTTGGGACAGGATGATTTTCATGTCCGCATTTTTATCGAGGACCTTTTTGAAGCCGGCGGCGCGGTCAATCGCCGGGGCAGCGCCGGTTGTGCCTTCGAGTTGGACAATATTGCCTTTGCCGTTGAGCTTCTTGGCCAGCCATTCGCCGGCTCGTTCGCCTTCCTGGACGAAATCGGACGCAATCAACGTGGTGTAGAGCGATTCGTCTTCCACCTTGATCCCGCGATCAACGAGGATCACCGGAATATTCGCTTTTTTAATGTCGCCGAGGACTGGACCCCAGCCAGTTTCAATAACGGGCGCGAGAATAATGGCGCTGACGCCCTGCTGGAGAAAACTGTTAAGCGCTTTATTTTGATTTTCGCGTTTGCCCTGGGCATCGGAAAACTTCAGGTCGATACCGCGCTTGGTTGCTTCGCCCCGG
>JAICXV010000720.1 GCA_025934545.1 Verrucomicrobiia bacterium | reverse complement strand
ATTGCGGCAGTGCGTAAAATGTCCCAGGCTCGCGGCGATTGGGAACGAGGAATTCGCGGGCGCCTTCCGGAGTGCTCTTGAAAAGAATCGGTGTTTCAACTTCGAGAAAGCCTTGTTCGTCAAAATAAACACGCGCTGCCGTCGCGACTTTGCTGCGCAGGCGCATGTTGCGCGCCATTTCGGGACGACGGAGGTCCAAGTAACGGTATTTCAGGCGCAATTCCTCGTTGACCTTGCTCGCCACTTCCGGGTCATCCACCGGGAACGGCAGCACATCGGCCATGTTAAGGACCTCCAACGCCGTCACTGCGACTTCGACTTCGCCGGTGACGATTTTCGAGTTGTTTGTTCCTTCGGGGCGCTTGCGCACTTTGCCCGTGATGCTGATCACACACTCGCTGCGTAACGCCGCAGCGCGGTCGAACAAATCTTTGGACAAATCCGATGGATCGAAAACGGTCTGGGTGCGCCCTTCGCGGTCGCGAATGTCGATGAAAATCAAACCGCCGAGGTCACGGCGCGAGTGCACCCAACCAGACAGCGTCACCGTTTGGCCGCTGTGCGAAAGGCGAAGTTCGTTGCAATGATGAGTGCGTTTCATTTTTTGACCAACGCGGAATACCGGAACGAATTAAGGACGGCTTTCCGTCCGTATCGCCAATGGTTGACCTTGGAAATTAAACCTCAAAATCACAAACCACAACGGATTCCACCACGCCCGCGGCGCTTTCTTCAAAACGCTTGTGTTCGGAATGAGTCAGGTAGGCATCGCGCGAGGGCGCGTCCTTAAACGTCATAATGAAACCGTGGGTGTAACCGGCCGATTTGCCCTCGGGGCTGGTGTTCGGACCCGAAACATAATCTTCCACTCCGTCGACCGTTTCCGACAAATCGAGCAAGTCATCGAACAGCTTGGAGATCTGCTCTTCGGAAGCGCCATCTTTAAATTTTATCAGGGCAATGTGTTTTACCTTAGACATTCGGTAACAGTAATTTTTTTTGCCCTATGCTCAAGTACTATTCTTTGACAATCAGCACTTTTTTAAGGGCTATGCGCCGATGGCTTGTCGTTCCCATTCCTCCACCCGCTCGACCAGTTTACCGTTCGGCAGATTGGTCAGGTCATCGGGCCAGTTGGCCACCACCCGGCTGCGGGCATTTGGCGGAAGTTGCTGGAGAATTTGTGGGCTTATCTCTTTACTGGCAGCGAAGATGCATTCGAGAGCCTCGGTTTCATCGAGGAGAATTCCCGCGATCTGCCGGACCAATTCTTTCACGGCCCGCTTTTCCAGTTCCAACTCAATGTTATGGCGTTCACCAGAAGAGCGAACGCTTTGATTGCGGCCCGCGTCGCCGCGATAAGTTTCAGGACTATCGGTCAACTTATCGGCTAATCGTCCTGAAGCCTCCGCGGTGCTGAAAGTCTTGATTAATTCCAATTTGGGTTTCAACCCTGGAGCACTATACAGAAGTCGATATACTTTTAAATGGCCCAGGTCCGTTAAAATCAGTAGACGCTGTTTCATCCCACGTCCAACCTACGCCCGGTTCTTACTATTTCAACCTCCCGTTAGAAGCACACGCAATGCACTGCGGACGTCATTACGGTGTATCCGCCTGATTAGCCAGTATATCATACGTAATGCCCGTCAGATTTGTAGATCCTGCGCGACGGCGCAACCAGACCCAATCTTTATCACCGGGGGAACCTTTGTCGGCTGGTGCCTGGGTAACGTTCTTCTTATAGGGCAAATACGGCAGCACATCCCCGGTCCAATGCTTCGGTTGAGCATGGCCATCGGTAAAACCAAAGCAACATCCAGAAAGGTGATAGTTCGCTGGCGCATTCGGAATATAAGACGGACTCGCGCCCATTTGCATGTAAGCGTCGTCCATCGTGCACATCGATTCTTCGGTGAAAGTAAAGAGATAGGCGGGCGCGGGGGCGATCACATCGCTCGTCTTCGAATACGTCCGCATTGGCGCGCCGTCATTCTGTT